>JAEYUH010000150.1 GCA_023432725.1 Actinomycetes bacterium
GCCAGGTAGCCGTCGGGTCCGGCGTGGCCGTCGGCGGGCGCCGCGGCCATCTGCTCCAGGCCGCCGAGGGCGTCCACCACCGTGGAGAAGCCCTCCACCGCGAGTTGCACCTGGTGGTCGGTGCGCACCCCCAGCAACAGCTCGACGTGCCGCGCCAGTTCGTGGGCGTCCTGGCGGTAGAGGTCGGCCAGGGTGCGCAGCGGCTTGCGCGGGTCGCTGGCCACCAGCAGGTCGGACGGGAGCCCGACCAGGGTCAGCTCCTGCCGGGAACCGGACAGGTTGACCAGGTGGACCGAGAGCAGCCTGTGGTCGCTGTCCGAGACCAGCAGCAGGAAGTCGACCGGCGCTGTCGCGTCCTGCCCCAGCGGCTTGTCCGGGCGGCCCTCGTAGCTCTCCAGCGGGGCTGCCTTCGCCATCGAGTCGACAGTGGAGCTCAGCCGGCCGAGGTAGACCGTGACGGCGGTCACGGTGCCCATCGCGACGATGAGCACACCGGCGAGCACGCAGATGGGCAGCAGCTGGCCCGCCCGGGCCCTTCTGCTGCGCTGTCGCGCGGATGGGACCATCCCACCTCCCTCATGCCGACCACCAGCGTAGGAGGCCGGGACAACGGCCCCGCCGGCTCATCGCGGCCAGCCGCGTGTGCCGGGTCCTAGGCTGGTGATCGATGAACCTGCGCGACCTGCTGTTCCCGCCCGGTGCCACCCGACAGGACTGGGCGGTCGACGGCGCGCTCGCCACCGCCCTCGCGCTGCTCACAATCCCCACCTACTGGAGCGTCAGCTCGCTGTCCACGCTCGCTCTCGCGAGCTCGATCCTGATGGTCGTCCCCCTGGTGCTGCGTCGGCACTCCCCGCTGATCACGCTCGCCATCGTGTCGCTGGCGGCACTGCTGCAGCTGGTCGCGTCTCCGCTGCCGCTGCCCTCGCTGGTGGCGATCCCGATCGTGGCGTACTCGGTGGCCCGCTGGGTGCCGGGCTACCCCGCCCGCACCGTGCTGGTGGTCGGCGCGATCGGCGCGGTGCTGGGCCCGCTGCGCTGGGTGGTGCCCGATCCCAGCCACCTCAGCCTGCGGCAGATCGTCTGGTTCTCGCTGGCCTGGTTCGTCTGCCTCGGCCTCGTGGTCACCCCGTACGCCATCGGACGACGGGCGCAGGAGGAGTCGACAGCCCACGAACATCTGGTCGCCAACGCCCAGGAGCGGTACCGCGCGCTGATCGCCGAGCGCGAGCAGCTCACCCGGCTGGCGGAGTCGAGGGCCCGTACCCAGATCGCACGGGAGCTGCACGACATCGTCGCGCACTCGCTGTCGGTGATGATCGTGCAGGCCGAGGGCGGCAAGGCACTGGCCGCCAAGAAGCCCGAGGCCGCCACCCAGGCCCTGACCACGATCGCCGACACCGGGCGGGAGGCCCTGGTCGAGACGCGCCGCATCCTCGGGGTGCTGCGGGACGGCCCGGATTCGGCCGGTGCGGACGCCGACTTCGCCCCTGCGCCCCGGCTGCAGGACATCCCGGACCTGGTGGCCCGGGCCAGCGAGCGGTTCCGGCTCACCGTCAACGGCCAGCCGCCCCGGGTGTCCCCCGCCCTCGAGTTGACCGTCTACCGCGTGGTGCAGGAGGCGCTGACCAACGTCCTGAAGCACGCCGGCCCCGAGGCCAGGGCCACCGTCACGCTCACCTACGCGCCGCGGGAGATCCTGGTGGACGTGGTGGACAACGGCACCCCGCAGCCGGGCACGGCGAGCGAGCCGGGGCACGGCCTGCGTGGTATGAACGAGCGGGTCACCTCGATGGGCGGACGGATGGTGGCGCGGCCCCGTCCCAGCGGCGGCTTCCAGGTCACCGTCGTGCTTCCGCTGCCCGCTGCCAGCCACTGAACCGGAGGATGAGTCCAGATGAACCCGATCCGCGTCTTCCTCGCCGATGACCAGGAATTGGTCCGCAGCGGCTTCCGGATGCTGATCGAGGCCGAGGACGATCTCGCCGTGGTGGGCGAGGCCGCGGACGGCCGGTCCGCCGTCGTGCAGTTGGCGGGCACGCCCGCCGACGTCGTCCTGATGGACATCAGGATGCCGGTCATGGACGGGGTGGAGGCGACCCGGCTCATCATCGAACGCGGCCTCGGTGCCCGGGTGCTCGTGCTGACCACCTTCGACCTGGACGAGTACGTGTTCAGCGCGCTGAAGGCCGGCGCGAGCGGGTTCATGCTCAAGGACGCGCGGCCGTCCGAGCTGTTGAACGCGATCCGGACCGTCGCCGCCGGCGAGGCTGTGATGGCGCCCTCGGCCACCCGGCGACTGCTCGACCATGTGCTGCCGACCCTGCCCAGCAGCCCTGAGGGCCACGACCCGCGACTCGAGGTGCTCACCGACCGCGAGCGCGAGGTGCTGGTCGAGATCGCTGCCGGCGCGACCAACGCCGAGATCGCCGCCAGGCTCTACATGGCCGAGGGCACCGTGAAGACCCACATCGGGCGGCTGCTCGCCAAGCTCGGCGCCCGCGACCGGGTGGGGCTGGTGCTGATCGCGTACGAGACCGGCCTGGTGCGGCGGTGACGGCGCGGCTGCCCGACGGCCGCCCGCTGCCGGGGCCGCTGGTACGCCTCGACCCGGTGACGGACGGCGACCTGCCCGCCCTCGCCGCGATCCTTGCCGAGCCTGCGGTGTACACCTTCGGCTACGTGATGCACCATCGTCCCGAGCCCGGCCCGGCCGCTCTGGCAAAGGCCCGCCTGCTGTACCTCGACCTGCCCGTCCCCGACGGCTTGGGGCACGGCCGGGTGGTGTACGCCGTCCGGCTGGCTGCCGACTCCCGGCTCGGGACCGCCGGGACCGTGGTGGGCACGTCCTCGCTCGGCGAGGCAGTGATCGCCCACGAGCGCATCCACCTCGGGTGGACGCTCTACCACCCCGCCGTGTGGGGGACTGCGGTCAACCCCGCGGCCAAACTGCTGCTGCTGGAGCACTGCTTCGAAGACCTCGGCTACGGCAGGGTGAAGCTGCAGACCGACGCCCTCAACACCCGTTCTCGGGCTGCGATCGCCCGGCTCGGCGCCACCAGGGAGGGCGTGTTGCGGCGCCACACCCGACGTGAGGACGGCAGCTTCCGCGACACCGTGGTGTTCTCGATCACCGTGGACGACTGGCCGCGGGTCAGGGACGGGCTGCGGGAGCGACTGGCCGCCACCGGTTGAGCCGCGGCGCTCTCCCGAAATCCGGTAGCTGATCGCGACCCGAGGGCAATCTTCCCTCGGGTGGCCCTCTGGTTCCGGTTTGCGGACGGACAAGGGGCTTCAGCCGGAGCGCCGGGCCACGTATCGTCGCTGCCATGTGCCGCAACATCCACACCCTGCACAACTTCGAGCCGGCCGCCACCGCCGACGAGGTGCATGCCGCAGCCCTGCAGTACGTCCGCAAGATCGCCGGCACCACCAAACCCTCGAAGGCCAATCAGGCGGCCTTCGACAAGGCGGTGCACGAGGTAGCCCACATCACCCGGCACCTGCTCGAGGACCTGGTCGCCACCACACCACCGAAGAACCGCGAGGTCGAGGCGGCCAAGGCCAGGGAGCGCGCGGT
>JAEYUH010000220.1 GCA_023432725.1 Actinomycetes bacterium
CCGTTCATGTGGTCCAACGGCGGCAACGTGGTCAACGCCGACGCCACCGCGTGGACCTGGGATGACCCGAAGAACGCCGAAGCGCTGGCGTACTACCAGAGCTTCTTCACCGAGGGGCTGGCCGACAAGGCGCCCGCCCAGGGCACCACGGAGTCGGACTTCGCCAGCGGCAAGGTGCCGATGTTCATCTCGGGCCCTTGGATGATGGCGGCGGTGGAGAAGGCCGGCGGCGGGGACGCGTTCAAGGACAAGTACGACGTGATGAAGATGCCGATGAAGGAATCGGCGACCTCGTTCATCGGCGGCTCGAACCTCGCCGTCTTCAAGAACACCAAGAACCGTGACGCGGCCTGGAAGTTCGTGGAGTTCCTCAGCAAGCCCGAGACCCAGGTGGAGTGGTACGGCCTGACCACCGACCTGCCCGCGGTGCAGAGTGCCTGGGACGACCCCGCACTCACCGCGGACGCCAAGCTCGCCAAGTTCGGTGAGCAGTTGAGCAGCGCCGTGGCGCCGCCCTCGGTTCCCACCTGGGAGCAGGTGTCGGCGAGCTTCGACGCGCAGGTCGAGCAGGTGACGAAGGCGGGGGTCGACCCCACCCAGGCGCTGGCGACCGTCCAGTCGGAGGCGACCTCGATCGGCATGGGCGGTTGAGGTGAGCACCGCCACCGCTTCGGTCAACCAGGAGCGGGCGGCGTCCCCGCGTTCCGGCCCGCGCCGGAACGCGGGGGAGGCCAGGGCGGGCATCATCTTGTCGATCCCGTTCCTGGTGCTCTTCGCCGTTTTCACCGCCTGGCCGTTGTTCCAGTCGCTGTTCATGAGCTTCACGGACTTCAAGATCCGCGACATGCAGACCCCGTTCGCCGTCAATCCGGTCGGTTTCGACAACTACGCCACCGCGCTGAGCGACCCGGTCTTCCAGCAGGGCGCTCTCAACACGGCGATCTTCGTGGTGGTCGGCGTGCCGCTCACGATGGCGGCTGCGCTGGCCGCCGCGGTAGCCCTCGACAAGGGCATCACACGGTTCCGGTCGCTGTACCGGGTGGGCTTCTACACCCCGGTGGTGACGAGCATCGTCGCGGTGGCCGTGGTGTGGCGGTTCCTGCTGCAGCCCGACACCGGCCTGGTGAACACGGTCCTGGGGTGGTTCGGGATCGACGGACCGAACTGGTTGGGTGACACCCGGACGGCGCTCGGGTCGCTGATCACGATGGTGGTCTGGCGCAACTTCGGCACCGGGATGATCATCTTCCTGGCGGGGTTGCAGGCGGTGCCGTGGTCGCTGCACGAGGCGGCGGCGCTGGACGGCGCGAGTTCCTGGCAGCGGTTCTGGAACGTCACCATCCCGGGCATCCGCCCCACCCTGCTGTTCGTGCTCGTCACCACCACCATCGGCTACCTGCAGTTCTTCGAGGAGCCGTACGTGATGACCCAGGGTGGTCCGCTGAACTCGACCATCTCGGCATCCATGGTCACCTACCGCCAGTTCGGCTTCGGCAACTACGGCGTCGCCGGCGCGATGGCCTACCTCACCTTCGTGGTGATCGTCCTGGTGTCGATCGCCCAGTTCCGGCTGACCAGGGAGCGTGACTGACATGCAACGGACGAAGAGCCGCGCCTGGCTCTACGTGGTGCTCACCATCCTGCTCGTGCTGGTCATCACGCCCTTCGTCTGGATGGTGCTCGGCAGCTTCAAGACCCAGGGGGAGTTGCTCCGTGACCCGCCCACCTGGCTGCCCGAGCTGTGGACCCTCGACAACTACCAGCGGCTGCTGCAACGGCTCACGTTCGGGACGTACTTCTTCAACTCGACAGTGGTCGCCCTGGTGGTCACCGCGGGCAACCTGCTGTTCAGTTCGATGCTCGGCTACGCCCTCGCCCACCTGAAGTACCCGGGCAAGAACATCATCTTCGGGGCGGTGCTGGCCACCTTGATGGTGCCGGGCCTCGTGCTGTTCATCCCCCAGTTCGTGCTGATCGTGAACATGGGGCTGGCCAACACGCTGCCGGCGCTGATGCTGCCGTTCCTCGTCCAGCCGTTCGGGGTCTTCCTGATGCGGCAGTTCTTCCTCGGCCTGCCGCGCGAACTGCTCGAGGCCGGACGGATCGACGGAGTGAGCGAGATCGGGGTCTTCTTCCGGGTGTTCCTGCCGCTGGCCGGCCCGGCCTTCGCCACGCTCGGGATCCTCACCTTCCTCGGCTCGTGGAACAACTTCCTCTGGCCGCTCGTGGTGGCCCAGGACAACAGCACCTACACCCTTCCGGTGGCACTGGCGCTGGTCTCCACCGGGCAGAACCAGGCCGACTACGGCCTGCTGCTGGCCGGCGCCACCATCGTCGTGACCCCGATCCTGCTGGTCTTCCTGTTCTTCCAGCGCTGGATCATCGAGGGCATCGCCACCACCGGAATCAAGTGAACTCCGCCGCCGGCCCGCCGATGGGCCGGCGGCCCGGCGTCCACCCGGACGCACCCACCCCACCGGTGCCCCCAAGGGCACCCCGACAGGAGGTCACACCCCATGACCCAATCCGCCCTCTCCCGACGCAGCGTGCTCGTCGGCGGCGCAGCACTGGCGGCCACCGCCGCGCTGCCCCCGCTGACCGCCGAGGCCGCACCGTCCCCCAAGCGGCCCGCCCTGCCGCCAGGCCAGCGCAAGCGGGTGATGCGGTGGGCCCGCGACACCTGGAGGTCGCTGGTAGCGATGGTCGACCCCGGCACCGGACTGGTCGCCGACAACATCCCCGGCAACCTGCGGGGCCGGTCGGCCTACACCTCTCCGACCAACCTCGGCGGCTACCTGTGGAGTGCCCTGGTCGCCCGCGACCTCGGCATCATCGGACGCCGGGAGTGCTCGGCGCGGATTCGGCAGAGCCTGGCCACCCTCGACACGATGGAGCACCACACCGCCAGCGGGATGTACTTCAACTGGTACAACCCCAGCACCGGAGCCGTGCTGTACGCCTGGCCGGACAACGGCGACCCGGTGGTGCCGTTCGTCTCCAGCGTCGACGCCGCCTGGCTGGGCGCCGCACTGCTGTGCGTCCGCAACGGCGACCGGGCCAACTCCGACCAGGCCGGGGAGATGTTCGACAGGATGCGCTTCGACGTCTTCGCCGACCCCACGTTCGCCCGGCCGTACCTCAACTACGGCGGCTTCTACCTTGTGGAGCCGACAGCACTGAAGGAACCCCCGCCCACCGAGGCCCGCGACCTGATCGGCGCCGGCACCCCGGTCTGGTACACCGCCAACCACCACTACGACACCGTCGTCTCCGAGACCCGGATCACCACCTACCTCGGCATCGCCAAGGGGCAGGTGCCCGGTTCGGCCTATTACCAGGCCTGGCGCACCTTCCCGCCGGACTGGACGTGGCCGGAGATGCCGCCGCGGGGAACCTGGCGCACCTACCTCGGCGTCGAGGTCTACGAGGGCACCCACCGCTACGGCGGCCTCGACGTAGTCCCCGGGTGGGGCGGCAGCATGTTCGAGGAGTTGATGCCCGACGTCTTCGTCCCGGAGGAGACCTGGGCGCCCAAGTCGTGGGGCCGCAATCACCCCCGCCACGTCGACGCGCAGATCTACCACGGCCTGCGTGACGCCCGCTACGGCTACTGGGGCTTCTCCCCGGCCTCCCACCCCGCCGGCGGCTACTCCGAATGGGGGGTGGACGCGCTCGGGCTGAACCCTGAGGGCTACTTCTCCGACGTCGAGTGCACCGACTACCACTGGGACAACCCGCCGACCAGCTACGGCGACGGGGTGGTCACCCCGCACGCGGCCTTCCTCGCGATGATGCACCGGCCGGGCGAGGCGGTGCGCAACCTTGCCAGGCTGCAGCGCAACTTCGACTGCTACGGCCGGGGCGGCTTCTTCGACGCCATCGCCGTGCGTTCCGGCCAGGTCGCCCGGCGCTACCTCTCCCTCGACCAGGCGATGATCATGGGAGCGCTCGGCAACGTGCTCGGCGACGACATCCTTCGCCGGTACTTCACCAGGGGCGAGGTCTCCCGCCGGGTGCGTCCGGTGATCGCGCGGGAGGTGTTCGGGGCCTGAGATGGAGCCGACCCGCGCCGTGGCGTCCGACGGGACGCCCTACCGGGACCTGAACCGCAACGGGCGGCTGGACCCGTTCGAGGATCCCCGGCTGCCCGCCGCGGCGCGGGCCGACGACCTGCTGGGACGGCTGTCGCTCCCGGAGAAGGCAGGGCTGCTGTTCCACACCGTGATCGAGGCCGGGCCGGGGGGCGACCTGCTCGCCGGGCCCGGCCGGATCGCGAAGACCGCCACCCGTGAGGTGGTCGTCGCGCGCTACCTCAACCACTTCAACGTCCACCACCTGACCGACGCCCGGACGGCGGCCCGCTGGGCCAACCACCTGCAGCGGCTGGCCGAGCAGGAGACGCCGCACGGCATCCCCGTGACGATCTCGACCGACCCCCGGCACGGCTCCGACACCAACGCCGGCACCACCTGGCGCACCCCGTTCTTCTCCAGCTGGCCGGCCGGGCC
>JAEYUH010000257.1 GCA_023432725.1 Actinomycetes bacterium
GGGACCATCGCCTGCTGGGCCACCGACCTCACGATCTCGCCCGGACGGACGCTGCCCGCCTGGGCGGTCAGCGGCGTGACGGTCGCCGCCACCCATCGCCGCCGGGGAATCGCGCGGGCGATGGTGGAGGGCGAGCTGCGCTCCGCCGCGGCGGCGGGGTTGCCGCTCGCCGGGCTCACCGTCTCGGAGGCGACCATCTACGGCCGCTTCGGCTTCGGCCCCGCCGTCTACGTCACCGACTGGACCATCGACACCCGGCGGGCACGCTGGATCGGTCCCATCGCGCCCGGGAGGCTCCAGGCCGTCGGTCGCGAGGAACTCAGGGATGACCTCGCCGAATTGCACGAGCGGGTCAGGGACCGCAACCCCGGTCAGGTCCCCGGCTGGCCGGGGCTGTGGCGGCGGACGGCAGGGCTCGCCCCGGGCCAGGCGGACGGCGGCAAGGTGCGCGGCGTCCGCTACCTCGACCCGGCGGGCACCACCCGCGGTGTGGTCTCCTACACCGTCGGCGGTGGCCACGAGGACTACACCCAGCACACGTTGCACGTGCTCCAGCTGATCGCGGACGGCGACGAGGCCTACGCGGCGTTGTGGCGCTACCTGCTGGAGCACGACCTTGTCACCACAGTGAAGGCGGACCTGCTGGCTGAGGACGAGCCGTTGCGCTGGATGATCGCCGACCAACGCGGCGCCGACATCAGCCAGGACGGCCACCACTGGCTGCGGGTGCTCGACCTGCCGGCCGTGCTGGCCGCCCGTCGCTACCGGGCGCCGGTGACCGCCGTCCTGCGGGTTGTCGATCCGCTCGGGTTCACCGACGGGACCTGGCGCTTCGAAGCCGACGACGACGGGTCGGGTTGGGCCGCACGCAGCGATGCCGAGCCGGAGGTCACGCTGCCGGTGGCTGCGCTCGGCTCGATCCTGCTCGGCGGGGTTCGTCCCAGCACCCTCGTACACGCGGGGATCATCGCCGCCCCGCCCGAGCTGGCCGGCCGGCTCGACCTCGCCTTCGCGCCGGAAGCGCCACCGCGGCTGAGCCTGTGGTACTGACCGGCTCGCGCCGAACCCGCAGCACCGGCCACGCCCACCCCTGTGGCCGTGGCACGATCGTCCTGCCCCGAACCGCGGGAAGCACTACTGAGGAGGATGGGTGAGCCAGCGCTCGGTGCAGGCACCGTCGGCAGTGGTGATGGTGCGGCCGCACCACTTCCGACCCAACCCGGAGACCGTCGTCGACAACGTGTTCCAGTCCCCCGACGCGCCGGACGACACCGCCACGCGAGCGCTCGCCGAGTTCGACACGGCAGTGGCCCGGCTCCGCGCGGCAGGGGTTCGCGTCCACGTCTTCGACGACCTCGGCACCGCGACGCCCGACTCGGTGTTCCCCAACAACTGGATATCCACCCACCACGGTGGACGGATCGCGCTCTACCCGATGTACGCCCCCAGCCGCAGGCGGGAGCGCAGGGCCGACGTGATCGAGGTGCTGAAGCGGGAGTACCGGGTGCAGGAGGTGATCGACTACTCAGGACTGGAGCAGGACGGCCTGTTCCTGGAGGGCACCGGAGCGATGGTGCTCGACCACGTCGAGCGGGTGGCCTACGTCGGCAGCTCGGCCAGGGCGGACGCGGTCATCCTCGAGCGCTTCTGCACTGCCTTCGGCTACGAGCCGATGGTCTTCCCCAGCGCTGACCCGGCCGGCCGACCGATCTATCACACCAACGTGCTGCTGAGCATCGGCAGCGAGGTGGCCCTGGTCTGCCTGGACGCGATCTCCGAGCCGAGACGTCGCGCGGAGGTGGCCGAGCGGCTGGCCGGCAGCGGCCGCGAACTCGTCCAGCTCAGCTGGGAGCAGGTCACCGAGTTCGCCGGCAACGCCATGGAGCTGCGTGGTGACCGGCAGTTGATGGTGCTGTCCGAGCGGGCGCTGGCCAGCCTCACCGCCGCCCAGCGCGCGACCATCGAGACCGGCTGCGACCTGCTCGCACTCAGCCTCCCGACCATCGAACTGGCCGGTGGCTCGGCCCGCTGCATGATGGCCGGCATCCACCTCAGCCGCCGCTGACTACAGGTTGTAACCGATCGCCCTGAGCTGCTCGCGGCCGTCTTCGGTGATGTTGTCGAGGGTCCACGGCGGCAACCACACCCAGTTGATGGTGACCCCACTGACCAGCCCTTCCAGCGCCAGCTGGGTGTCGTACTCCAGCCGGTCGGTCAGCGGACAGGTGGGCGAGGTCAGCGTCATGTCGAGGGTGACGTGGTTGCTCTCGTCGATGTGGACGCCGTAGACGAGGCCGAGGTCGACGACGTTGACCATCAGCTCGGGGTCGACCACGTCGAACATGGCGTCGAGCACCTCCTCCTCGGTGGGACGCGCCTTCCCGACGGCGTCGGGGAAGGTGTCCTGGACCAGGTCCGAAGGCCGGACTTGCTCACTCATCGGTGCTCTCCTTCAACTGGGTGTCGACGGCGGACTGGGCCACCGCGTCCTTGAACGCCGACCAGCCCAGCAGGGCGCACTTCACCCTGGCCGGGAATCTGGCGACGCCGGCGAAGGCCACCCCGTCCTCGAGGAGCTCCTCGTCGGGTTCGGCTTCGCCGCGACTGTGCATCAGCTCGGTGAACGCCTCGTGCAGGCCCAGCGCCTCGGTGACGTGGCGTCCGATCACGAGGTCGGTCATGACCGAGGTGGAGGCCTGCGAGATCGAGCAGCCGACTCCGTCGTAGGAGACGTCGGCCACCCGGTCACCGTCGAGGGTGACGCGCAGCGTCACCTCGTCGCCGCAGGTGGTGTTCACGTGGTGCACCTCCGCGTTGAACGGCTCCCGCAGGCCGTTGTGGTGCTTCTCGCGGTAGTGCTCGAGGATGATCTCCTGGTACATGGCCTCGACGCTCATCGGTGCCCCTCGAAGAAGTTGCGGACGTAGGTGAGGCCCTCGGCCAGGGCGTCGATCTCGGAGCTCTCGTTGTACAGGTACACCGAGGCCCGGGTGGACGCCTGGACGCCCAGCCGGTCATGCAGCGGACGGGCGCAGTGGTGCCCGCCCCGGACGGCCACGCCGCGGCTGTCCAGCAACTGCATGATGTCGTGCGGGTGGACGTCGAGCCCGTCGCGGGTGGAGAGGGTGAAAGCGACGGCGCCACCCCGGTCCACCGGCTCGGTGGGCCCGAGCACCCGCAGCCCCTCGATCTGCAGCAGCTGCTCGAGCATGTACGCGGTCAGCTCGTGCTCGTGGGCGGCGACCGCGTCCATGCCCAGGCCACGCAGGTAGTCGACGGCGGCGCCGAGGCCGACCGCCTGCGCGATCGGCGGGGTGCCTGCCTCGAACCGTCGCGGTGGCGGGGCGTAGGTGGACCGCCGCATGGTCACCACCTCGATCATCTCTCCGCCGCCGAGGAAGGGCGGCAGCGAGTCGAGCAGGTCGTAGCGGCCCCACAGCACGCCGATCCCGGTCGGGCCGAGCATCTTGTGCCCGGTGAAGGCCAGCAGGTCGGCCCCCAGCTCGTCCACCCGGGTGGGCAGCTGCGGCACGCCCTGCGAGCCGTCCACCACCACGGTGGCGCCCACGGCGTGCGCCATCGCGGCGACCTCGGCCACCGGGTTCACGGTCCCGAGCACGTTGGAGACCCAGGCCAGGGAGACCACGGCCGTCCGCTCGTTGATCAACCCCTCGGCCCGTGCCCTGTCGAGGTCGAGCCTGCCCTGGTCGGTGATGTCGAACCACCGCAGCGCCGCCCCGGTCCGCTGCGCCAGCAGCTGCCACGGGACGATGTTCGAGTGGTGCTCCATGACGGAGATCACGATCTCGTCGCCCGGACCGAGCCGGGCACCCAGCGCGTGGGCGGCGAGGTTCAGCGCCTCGGAGGCGTTCTTGGTGAACACCACCTCCTGCGGCCCCGCGGCGCCGATGAAGTCGGCGATCGTCGAACGGGCGTGCTCGAAGGCGTCGGTCGCCTCGGCGCCCAGCACGTGCATCGCCCGTGCCACATTGGCGTTGTGGAGCAGGTAGTGGTCGCCGAGGGCGGCCACCACCTGACGCGGCTTCTGCGAGGTGTTCGCCGAGTCCAGGTAGGCAAGGGGCCGATCCCCCACCCGCCGGGACAGGATCGGGAAGTCGCCGCGCACCGCGGCGACATCGAGGGCGAGCGCCTCAGGCATCGACCTTCACGGCCTTGACGAACCTGTCGTAGCCCTCGATCTCGAGGCGCTCGGCCAGCTCGGGCCCGCCCTCCTCGGCGATCCGGCCGTCCACGAAGACGTGGACGAAGTCGGGCGTGATGTAGTTGAGGATCCGGGTGTAGTGGGTGATCAGCAGCAGGCCGCGATCACCGCCGGCGGTGTACCGGTTCACGCCCTCGGAGACGATCCGCAGCGCGTCGATGTCGAGGCCGGAGTCGGTCTCGTCCAGGATCGCGAACTTCGGGTTGAGCAGTTCGAGCTGGACGATCTCGTTGCGCTTCTTCTCGCCGCCGGAGAAGCCCTCGTTCAGCGAACGGGCGGCGAAGCTGGCGTCGAGGCCGAGGCGGTCCATCGCGCTGTTGACCTCCTTGACCCAGGTGCGCACCTTGGGAGCCTCGCCGGACAGCGCGGTCCTCGCGGTCCGCAGGAAGTTCGACACCGAGACTCCCGGCACCTCGATCGGGTACTGCATGGCGAGGAAGAGGCCTGCCTTGGCCCGCGCGTCGACGCTCAGCTCGGTGAGCTCCACGCCGTCCAGGGTGACCGAGCCGGAGGTGATCGTGTACTTGGGGTGGCCGGCGATGGAGTAGGCGAGGGTCGACTTGCCGGAGCCGTTGGGACCCATGATCGCGTGCACCTCGCCCGACTTCACGGTGAGGTTGACCCCCTTGAGGATCTCCTTCGGGCCGTTCTCGGTCTCGACCTCGACGTGCAGATCGGTGATCGTCAGTGTGGACATGCGGCTACAGCTCCTGGCTCTGGATGGGATTCGAAAGGTCAATCAGGATGTCGTCGCCGGCCACCTGGACCGGGTAGACGGGGACGGGGACGGTGGCCGGCAGCTCGAGCGGCAGGCCGGTGCGCAGGTCGAACCGCGACCCGTGCATGTAGCACTCGATGGTCGTGCCGTCGACCTCGCCCTCGCTGAGCGGGACCTCGCCGTGCGAGCAGACGTCATGGATGGCGAAGACGCCCTCGGTCGTGTTGACGATGGCCACGTCGGTGCTGCCCACTTCGACGGCGAGCGCGGAGCCCTGCGACACGGCGCTGAGCGCGCAGGCCCGGACGAAGCTCACGCCGGCACCCGCTCCGTGCTCGCCGGGGCACCGATGGTGACCTCCAGCTCACGCTCGATCGTGGCCAGCAGTTCGGCCTCGATGTCGGGCACGCCGATCCGGCGGATGATGTCGGCGAAGAAGCCGTGCACCACCAGCCGGCGGGCCTCCTCCTCGGGGATGCCACGGGAGCGCAGGTAGAACAGCTGCTCGTCGTCGAACCTGCCGGTGGTCGAGGAGTGCCCGGCCCCCTGGATCTCGCCGGTCTCGATCCCGAGGTTCGGCACCGAGTCGGCGCGGCACCCGTCGGTGAGCACGAGGTTCTTGTTGGACTCGTAGGTCCTGATGTCCTCGGCGACCTTGCGGATCAGCACGTCGCCGACCCACACCGACCGCGCACCCTCGCCCTGCAGCGCGCCGCGGTAGTCGACGTTGGACGCCGTGTGAGGCGCGTTGTGGTCGACGAACAGCCGGTGCTCGATGTGCTGGCCGGCGTCGACGAAGTACAGCCCGAACTGCTCAAGCTCACCGCCGGGGCCGTCGTACTCGGCGGTCTCGACCAGCCTGACGAGATCGCCGCCCAGGCTGGCGGCGACGGTGCGCACCCGGGCGTCGCGGCCGATCCGCAGGCCGACGTGCCCGACGTGGACTGCGTCGTCGTCCCACTCCTGCAGGCCGACGAAGTTCAGCGTGGCGCCGTCCCCCACAAGGATGGAGACCGAGGAGACGTACCGCGCCGAGCCGGTGTGCCGCAGCACGACGGTGGCCGAGGAGTTGGCGCCGACGACGAACACGATCTGCCCGTACACCAGCGACGCGGCGTCCTGCCCGGTCAGGGTGAGGACCACCGGCTCGTCGGGCTGCGTCCCGGCCGGGATCTCGATCTTGACCGCCTCGCCGGCGAGGTTGGCCGCCAGTGCGCTGGGCCGGTCGACCGGGGCGAGGACGCCGAGCTCCTTGACCTGGTCGGCGCTCAGTCGCGAACTGACCACCCCGGCGGGGAGCCGGGTGGCCCAGTCGAGGTGGTCGTCGCTGGGGAAGCCGTCCAGAACGCCGCGCAACCGCTTCACGGGGGTGAACCGCCAGACCTCCTCGCGTCCGTTCGGAACCGGGTGGTCGGCCAGGTCGAACGACGCCACCGGGTGCAGGTGCGATGCAACCGTCTCGATCGCTCCTGCCACGTTGGGCACAGCAGTCACTGTCATTGTCCTCTTCTGTTCTTCAGGTCGTGGGTGGTGGTGCGGGGACGGGCTCAGCCCACCGCCCCCTCCATCTGCAGCTCGATCAGCCGGTTGAGTTCGAGGGCGTACTCCATCGGGAGTTCGCGGGCGATCGGCTCGATGAAACCGCGCACGATCATCGCCATCGCCTCGTCCTCGCCCATCCCGCGGCTCATCAGGTAGAAGAGCTGGTCGTCGCTGACCTTCGAGCCGGTTGCCTCGTGGGCCATCGACACGTCGTCCTCGCGGACGTCCACGTAGGGGTAGGTGTCCGAGCGCGACACGGTGTCGACCAGCAACGCATCGCACTTGACCGAACTGGCCGAGTGGTGCGCGCCCTCCTGGACCTGCACCAGGCCGCGGTAGGACGCCCGGCCGCCGCCGCGGGCCACCGACTTGGAGATGATCGAGCTGGAGGTGTGCGGGGCGGCGTGCACCATCTTCGAACCGGCGTCCTGGTGCTGGCCCTCTCCGGCGAAGGCGATGGACAGCGTCTCGCCGCGGGAGTGCTCGCCGAGCAGGTACACGGCCGGGTACTTCATGGTGACCTTGGACCCGATGTTGCCGTCGATCCACTCCATGGTGGCGCCCTCGTCACAGGTGGCGCGCTTGGTGACCAGGTTGTACACGTTGGTCGACCAGTTCTGGATCGTGGTGTAGCGGACCCTGGCGTTCTTCTTCACGATGATCTCGACGACTGC
>JAEYUH010000302.1 GCA_023432725.1 Actinomycetes bacterium
ACCAGAGCGAGGTCCCAGCCGATCTCGGTTCCGACCAGCCTGCCCCGCCGCGCGGTCCAGGCGCCGGTGTCGCCGAACATGACCAGACAGCGTTGCAGGTACTGGTCGCTGAGTTGGCGGGCGCGTGCCTGGTCGGTGAGGGAGTTCGCGCACCAGTTCAGCGGGGCGTCCCACCACAGCTCAGCCAGCTGAGCCTCGGACCGGGGCGCCTTGCCCTCCCAGGCGATGGCGAACAGGACCCCGAGCAACGGGTCGAGGACCGCCTCGTGCTGGGCAACCCGGGCCAGCCCGAGCAAGAGGACCTGAGCGAGTTGGGCCCAGTGCTCGTCCGTCTCGGGGACGGCGGCGCGGTCAAACACTGCCTTCTTCCCGTCGATCACGATCAGTCCCGAGCTCAGCGCGGGCAGCCACAGCCGGTCCAGGGCCAGGCAGTCCGCCGCGGTACGCCAGCCCGACAGGCCGGTCCGCGCCAGCGCGGCGTCGAGTCGCTCACCGTCGGGCAGCTCCATGCCCATCGCGACCAGCCAGTCGCGCTCCCACGTCCACAGGCCGAGGTCGGCATACGCTCGCTTCCCCACAGTCGGTCTGAGCACATCGGTGGCGGTCACCTCCCGCCCGTCGCCCACCCACTCGCACAGGGCGAGAACCTGGCGAAGGTAGGAGGAGGACCGGTACAGCGGTGCGCTGATCGCGGGGTCGGTGACGTGCATCCTCTCGTCGTCGGTCTCGTCGTCGGTCTCGTCGTCCAGCCGCGGCGGTTCGGGCATCGACCAGTCGGCCGGCAGTTCCCCGTGCTGCAGGACCAGCCCCGCCGCCTCGGTCATCGCTTCGCCCATCCGGCTCCCGAAGCTTCCCGTGGACGGGCTGCGGCGAAGCCGCTCGGCCATCGGCAAGGAGTTCCAGGCGTCCATGATCTGCGCCAGGCGGTCGTTCGCGTCGTCCATGTCCTCGAGGTCGTCGAGGGTGATGCCGATCTCCCTGCCGAACAGCATCATCTGCTTCGACGGCCCCATGTTGGCCGGGTCGGCGCACGCCTTGGCCATCTGGCGTCCGGCGGACTTCGCCTCTCTGATCAGCGATGCCGGCTCGGCCGAGCCACCCGCCATGCGCCCGGTGTTGCGCAGGAACCGCCAGAACGACTCCAGCGTGGCCAGCAGTGACTGCACGTCGGGCGGATCGAGCGGCCCATGGGCCGGCCACCTCACCAGCATCAGGTGCGCGACGCTCCGCTCGGGCCAGCGGTTGGCGGCCAGCCCGTCATGGGTCGATCGGAGCCTCAACGCCTCCGCGAGAAGCTCCAGGTCGATAGCGCGGCCATGCTCGAGAGCCCACCGCTCGGCGTGGCGCAGCAGGAGGTCGTGCTCGTCCATGGAGACAGCGTGGCAGGCGGCGATGGTGAGGGGCCAGCGTCCCGTGCCGTCGGACTCCTACCCGACGACTACCGTCAGCCCGGTGCGCTCCGCGGCGGCGGCGATGCCGCCGGCGTCCACCACCTGGGTGAAGCCCGCCTGCCGCATCACCTCGACAGCCTGGGCGGAGCGATTGCCCGAACGGCAGTACACGATGTACGAGGCGTCGGCGGGCAGCGCGGAGACCTCGGCGGCGAAGGAACCGGACTGCAGGTCGATGTTCACCGCGCCCTCGAGGTGCCCCTCGGCGTACTCGGCGGGCGTCCTCACGTCGATCACCGTGGCCGTGGACGCGTCCAGCCGGTCGGTGGGTCCGGCTGCGCAGCCCGCGAGCACTGGCGTCAGGACAAGGGCCGCGACGATGAGACCGACCAACCGGCGAACGTGACGCATGAGGCTTCCTCCAGGAACGGAACTGATACCCCTCAGGGTATCGCGGCTCGGCACCCGCCACCTACGCTGGCGCCAGGAAGGCCCCGAGGCCTGCGGGTGTCCTCAGCTGCCCAAGTCCAGGGAGTAGGCCAGCAGCGTGAGCTCCGGAAGTGGCGACCAGTCGCGCTCGGGAAGCCGGCGGAAGCCGAGGCGCTCGTACATCGAGCGCGCTCTCGTCATGTCGGTTCGAGTCGACAGCACGATCCGCCGGCACCCCGGGACGGCCCTCGCCCGCTCGATGCACGCCAGCGTCAGCGCCCGACCGACACCGGCTCCCTGGCTGGCAGGATCGACAGCAAGCATCCGGATCTCGGCCTCCGCTTCGCGCGCGATGTCGACCATCGGACCTCCGCGTCCGACGAAGGTGACCCCACCGACTACCCGGTCGCCGCTGATCGCCACCAACACGTCGGCCGCCGCCGCACGTCCGGCGACATCATGAAGCCTCGCGAAGTAGGACTCACCGCCCTCCATCGGCGGCAGCTCCCGGTAGGCGGCGACCAACAAGTCGCCGAGCACCTCGTACTCCGTCGGCTCCGCCGCCCTGATCACGAGGCTGCCCGCTGCCGCCCGCCCTCCGCCTTCGGAGGCTGTGAGCAGCCGCCGGGCGGCGCGCTGGATCAGCCCATTGTCGAAGGCGTCCAGCAGGGCGCCCTCGACGAACCGGTCCGAGCGCGACAGCGCGACGATCAGCATGGCCGCCTCAGCGGGTGTCGCCTCGTCCAGCAGCTCGGGCTCGTTGGCGAGGCGCCGTCCGTAATCCCAGGCTGTCCAGTCGAAGGGGATGTGGAGCCCCAGGCCGGCGAAGGCTCGCAGGAAGCCCTCGCTCTCCGCCGACAGCGTCGCGTACGGCATCAGCCAGGTGCCGTCGGACTGCTGCACGGAGTCCGTCCAGGCGCCGAAGGATGCTGCCGCATCGACGCGCTCCAGCGCCTCACGCAGCGCACGCCAGTCGCCGCCACCCAGCTCAGCGAGGCGCGCGGCGTAGGCAGGCTCCGCCTGCTCGACCGAGTACACCTGCGCCACGGGCGCCAGCGTAGGACCCGATCGCCCCTGACCGGAACCTCCCGGGGGCGGGCATCTGCCGCCAGTCGCCTTAGCCAGCCCGGATGGGAATCGGCGTTCGGCCGCCAGCGCCCACGGAATCGCTTAGGCTGAAGCTGGCCTGGACCGGAGGGGACTGGCCCGGCCCACCCGCAGGACAGCGACGTCCATCGCACGCGCCCAGCGAGCGTTCCGACAGCAGGGCGCTGGACGGGAGGAGGCGCGAGCATGCAGACCGCAGGCAAGCCGCCCGGCTGGCACGACGACCCCGTGCACCCCGGCCGGATGCGATGGTGGGATGGTCGTCAATGGGGACCCGAAACGATTGCGACCCCGCACAGCCGCGCGCAACGCCTCCGGCTCGCCACGCTCGCCGGAAAGCCGGGCCCCACGACCGCTGGTCTTGGGCAGCGGAAGGTGATCGCCGGCGCCGTGGTGGGCGGCCTGGCCCTGATGGTGGCACCGGTCCTGCTCGTGCCCAACTCACCGGGAGTGTCCGCCGAGCCCGAGGTCGCCGCGCGCACGCCGTCCGCGACCGCCACATCGCAGACACCGCTTCCCTCGCCGATGGCGCCGCCGAGCACGTCACGTACGCCCAGCTCGGCGCAGACACCGAGCGTCACCCCCTCATCCACGCCCACCGCGTCGCCTACACCGACGGTTCCGCCGGACGAGGTCATCGAGCCGTTCAAGCTCGGGAGTAAGCCCAAGCCACCGAAGATGCTGAAGACAGCGGCGCCCAAGGAGCGAGTCGGCGCGGTGTGCCGGGATGGCACGCACTCCAGCGCGACTGGACGCGGCGCGTGCTCGTGGCACGGCGGTGTTGCGACCTGGATCCGCGAGCTGCCGTACTGGGTGGCGGAGAACAAGGCTGAGAACACTCGTCGCACCAAGACATACAAGTCCGCCCTCAAGAAATGGACGCGGGTCTACGAGCGGAACCAGTTGCTGAAGAAGTACCCGTGCAGCAAGGGCCCTTACGAGAAGGGCAACCGTGGCTACGCGACATGGCGGGACACCAATGACAACGGGGTCGCCTGCGACGCGACCTCCCACCGCTGAGCAGGAGGAACGGCGATGCGTGAGTTGGCGATCAACACGGTGTGGCGGGAGGTCGAGTCAATCCCGTCCCCAGAGCCGATCTTCGCCGCGCCGGGAGACGACCTGGAACTCATCCCCAGGGCAACACCGGATCGTCTTCCTACCCCCACGATCCCGGCGATCGCCTGGGGTACTGCCGGGCTCGCGGCCCTCGTGCTCGCCGTGGCCGCCCCGCAGCTGCTGTGGCTGATCCTCCTGGTTGCGGCTGCGGTAGGCGTCTGGCAGGTCAGCTACGGGCGTCCGCGGCGCGCCGAGCTCAAGGCCCGCAGGGCCGAGCTCAGTGCGGCGACAGAGACCTATGCTGCTCTGCTCGCCGAGGCCGACCGGCTCGGCCCAGCAGGCTTCGACGCAGTGAAGGCGCAGCTTCACCGGCTTACGGTCGAGTACGAGGCAGAGTTGCCCCAACGCGAGCAGGCCGCTCTCACCGCCTTCCGGCGCGCCGATGAACAGCACCAGCTCCAGCGACAGATGGCCAGTATCGCCATCCAGGACGCGGCCGTCGGGGGCTTGGGCCCGGCACGAAAGGCCACTCTGGCGCAGCACGGGATACTGACGGCCGCACAGGTCACCCGCGAGCGGGTCCAGGGCCTACCCGGATTCGGACCTGGGCTCACCGCGTCCCTCCTGACCTGGCGCGAGTTCTGTGTCCGCACCTTCCGGTACGACGAGCGGGATCCGGTCACGGTTCGGGAGCGGGATCGCGTGATCCAGCCGTACCGGGACCGTCGCCGCGAGATCGAGTTCCGCCTTGGCCAGGGAAGGGACGAACTCCGCCGGTTGAGCTCGCTGTCCAGCGAGGAGCGGGGCCTCCTGGCAGAACAGCTGGCCGCGGCCTCCCGCGCGCTCGCCCAGGCGCAGCTGAACCTCGCTAGCCTGTAGCTCCGTTCGGCCGTCAAGGTAGGTGACGTTCAGCCTCTGCCGAGTACGCCTAGGGTTGGGCTCCATGGACGCGGTCGAGGCCCTGAAGCGGATCGGGTTCCTGCTCGAGCGCTCCAGCGCGCCCACCTACCGCTCCGGCGCCTTCCGGCGAGCCGCCCAGACTCTCGAAGCGCTGGCGCCCGGTGAGGTGGAGCGGCTGGCCGCAGCCGGGCGGCTGCGAACGCTCCCCGGGGTGGGTGCCACGACGGAGGCCGTGATCCTGGAGGCGCTGGCCGGCGAGGTACCCGGCTACCTGGCCAAGCTCGAAGCCGAGCCGGCACCGTTCGCTGCTGCGGGTGACGCGCTGCGCGCGGCGCTGAGAGGCGACTGCCACACCCATTCGCTGTGGTCGGACGGCGGCAGCCCGATCATCGAGATGGCGCTCGCTGCCCGCTCGCT
>JAEYUH010000341.1 GCA_023432725.1 Actinomycetes bacterium
AGCTCCAGCAACTGATCAGTCTGATCAGTCCTTCTCGGCGGCCTCCCGGCTGCTGAGGGCTACCCCCTGGCTCGCAGCGCCCGGCGGAGCCTTGCGGGGACGAACCGACGGAGCCTGCGCCACACAGCGGCCACCGGTCCGGCAGGCCCCGGCGCCGTCTTGACCGGCTGCTGCGAAGCCATCCGCTTCCGGTACGCGGTTATGGATTTCCGTACAGCAGCGGCGATCTCGTCGTCCCCGACCTGCCTGGCGAGCCGGAGGTTGTCCCGCGCGAAGATCTCCCTGGTGAGTCGCATCCCGGCCACGCGCTCTAAGGTGAAGGTGTCGGGGAACCCCTCGAACAGGTGGAGGGTCCCCGCGAGCTTGAGCGTGACCATGGTGCGCAGGCATTTCTCGCACAACCCGCAGTTGTACGCGCCGGTGTTCCGGTAGCACACCCGCAGATGTCGCTGGGCTACCGGGTCGTGGGCGAGCAGGAGGGTCTTCTCCGTGCGGCTGGCGTCGGCCCCGTCATGCACGATCCGCAGGTACTCGGTGGAACGCAGGGGATCGGTGAGGGGATGGGATCCCCACGGGTGAAGGTCGGCGTAGGTGTACGTGGCGGGAACCAGCAGGGTGTCCCCTCGGGAGTGCAGCAAGAGGCCGGTCGCCGCGAGCGCGACACCGTGGGCGATCGGGCCCCATCGGGCCGCCTTGTTGGTGAACCCGCGCAGGTTGGTGGACAGCGTCACCAGCGGCTTGCCGAGCGAGTCGGCTGCAGCCTGAACGTGGCTGAGCGACTCGGCGAACAGATCGGGACTGGTCACGGGGATGTCGAATCCGTGCGCGAAGACAAGCGTGCCGACCCGGTCTGGCTGGAGCAGGGTGGTGTAGAACGAGTCCACCCCGCCGGAGAAGAACGAGATCGTTCCCTGCGTGGCCGCCGGGACGGACGGTCCTGTGCGGGGGGTGACCTCCAGGCCGGCCGCCCGGAGCTTACGCGGGTACCAGCAGGCGAGGATGGCCTGGGGGTCCGCGCTCTCAGCGAGCAGCTGCCGCGAGGCGGGGGTATCCATCCGGAGTGGCTCGCCGGAGGCCATCGCGAGCAGGAGTCCGACCGTGAAGCAGGCGTCCGACCGTGAAGCAGGCGTCCGACTGTGAAACAGGCGTCCGTGGCGGCTTCGACACTCACCTGGAGGTCGTCGGGAAGGCGGAACCACAGTTGCTCGCGCACCTTCTCGTCGGGCCAGTCGACGGCGATCTCGGCTGAGACCACCAACTCTCCACCGTCCCGGGAGCTGACGGGTGCGCCGATGTGGACCACGCCCGAGATGGTAGCGCTTGCCGGCGCCCAGTTCAGGGGCACTCCGGTCGAGGTGCCGTGGACCCAAGCCGGCTGCCCCGAGCAGCTCCGGCAACCGTGGTCATTCAGTTCCGCGGCGCGCACCACTCCCCGTAGGGCCGGGCGCGGGCGAGGATCTCTTCGACGACGCGCTCGCACGCCCGGCCGTCGCGCCGGGTGAACGTCCGCGCGATCCGGCCCGCGTAGGGCTCCTGCGGGTGGGGGCCGGCCTCCAGCAGGGCCACGATGCCCTGCTCGGCCGACTCCACGTCGGTGCAGACCGGGCCGAATCCGTCCCGCTCGTAGGAGAAGTAGCCCGGGCGGTACCCGCCGCCGCCGAAGAACTCCTGTTGGTCGAACTGGTAGTAGAGCACGGGTCTGTCGATCAGCGCCGCCTCGAAGGCCAGCGACGAGTAGTCGGTGACGACGAGCCCCGCTCGCGCCAGGATGTCCTGGATGTCCGTGTCGGCGTAAGTGGCCACCCGGATCGTCGGGCCGACGGCAGACCTGTCAATGAACGGCGCCAGGTTCGGGTGGGCCATGAGGACGATCTCAAGCCCCGCCCGACGGGCGGCCTCCGTTGCGGTTGCGGAGTTGATAAGGCCGAACCATGAGGTGGCGAACCCGCTGCGCCAGAACTCCGGGCGCAGCGCCAGCTGGTTGCCCGACCCGACGTAGGCCACCAGATCGCGGCGCCAGGTGGGCATGAAGACCAGCAACCGGCGCTGGTCGTCCGGGACGGCGGCCGCCCTCCTGAGCAGTTCATCGTGGCGGGGGAACCCGGTGAGGATCGCCTCGCGCGGGGTGAACACGTAGTTGGCATCGTCGGCCACGAAGGCGTCGTATTCGTCCCGGGTGGCGCACACCAGCGTCGTCATGGTCTTGGGGTTGAGCCAGCGCGAGATGTCGTCCTTGGTGATCCCGTGCTGCAGGAAGTGGTACTGCCAGGTGCGCTCCCTGCCGAGCTTGAGCCAGCCGGGCGGGTTCACGATGTAGCTGTCGACCTGGGACGAGATCAGCTGGTCGCAGTTGAGCAGGGCGAGGGTGTGCGCCCTCGAGCCGTGCTCGATCAACCGGAAGCCTTCGCGTTGCAGCCGTGGCCAGTCCGGCGAGCCGCGGTCCAGCACGAACCAGGAGTTGATGCCGGGGTGCCGGGCGGCCAGGTAGCGGTACAGGTGCTCGGCGTTGTCGTGCGCCTCGGTGTTGCGGTCGATCAACAGCCAGGCGTTCGCGTAGCGCCGTCCGCCCAGCCGCGGGTCGGCCGACCAGACCAGCCACTCGTCGGGGCTGGACGGGATAGCGGCGAGGCGGCGGCGGGCGGCGCGCCTGAGCCGGCCGAGCCGGGAACGCAGACCCCGTCCGGTTCTGCCGGGCTGGAGCCTCCGCGACGGCCCAGTGCGGAGTTTCAGGTCGACGACGGTGTCGCCCAGCCTTACCTGCACCGTGTCGCCGAGCGGCAGCCAGGCGATCGTCTCGTGGACCAGAGCCCTGCCGAAGAAGGTCACCCCGCGTCGCTTCGCGAAGGCGGGGGGCATCGGCTGCCCGTCGACGAGGTAGGCTGTCACCGGCGCGGGTTCGACGTGGTGAAACCGCAGCAGCCCGAGCCTCTGCCGCTCGTCCACGCGCCGCATCGTGAGGGTGCCGGGCAGGTCGAGAGCACCCTTCAGGCCGTGCCAGGCCGCCCGGATGTCTGCCTTCACCCCGTCGGAGGCTGTGGCCTCGACGGTGGCGGCGTCGATGTGGCGCAGCAGGCGTGCCGACCAGAACAGGATGCGCTCGCCCTCGGCCCGGCTCAGACTCGCCAGCGGGCTGTTGGGACGCTGGTCGAGCCAGAAGTAGGTGGCGAGGTCGTGCAGCACAATCCGCTGCAACCACCCGGGCACGACGCCGCTGGCCGCGGCCTCGTCCAGCACCGCCGCCAGGGCACCGAAGTGGGCGTCGTACAGGTCGGGGGTGGCGATCGGCGGGTCCACGGCCGAGCGGGGCAGCGTCCGGCGGGCGTGCAGGTAGTGGGCCGAGCCGAGGACAGCGATAGCAGGGTCATCGACCCGCAGGAGCGCCCGCGCCAGCAGCAGGGCACCGTCGATCCGGGTCGGGACATCGGCGAACGCCAGCCCGGCCAGGTCAGTACGCCGCACAGCGAAGCTCTCGCCGTGGAGCTGGCAGAAGTGCGGGTGGTCGCCGAGCCGGACCACGCCGGTGTCCTCGTCGAAACGCTCCGGTCGGGCCCACCGGCTCGCGGGCGAGGTCGCGCCCGGGCGCGGCAGCGGCATCGGCCGGGTGGCCACCACGGTCGCGGTGCGGGCAGCCGGCGATTCGAGGAAGCGGACCAGCTCTCTCAGGTAGCCCGGCCCCAGCCGGTCGTCACCGTCGGGAAAGCTGACCCACTCCCCGCGTGCAGCCGCCAGCCCGACGTTCCGGTTGGCCGCCACGAGGATCTCGAC
>JAEYUH010000037.1 GCA_023432725.1 Actinomycetes bacterium
TGCTCAAGCGGGGCCTGACCACCGACGACGCCCTGCTGTCCTGGCTGTTGGAGTTCTCCGGCCAGGGGTTCGCGGCCAAGGGCTATGCCGCGACGAAGCGTTCGGCGACCCTCACCCTCTACAACGCCCGCCTCGAGCCTGCCCGACGCTGGACGCTGCGCGAGGTCATGCCGGTCCGCTGGACGGGGCCGCAGTTCGCGGCGGGTGGCGCCGCCCTGGCGATCGAGGAGCTGGAGGTGTCGCATGGCGGGTTCACCAGCGCGTAGCCACCGGCTGCGGCTCCCGGCTCGTCCACCGATCCTGCCGCGGCACCGGGGGCTGGCCCCGCGTCGCCGCACCGGCCTGGTGCGCCGTCGCCCGATCGGACGTGGCGTGGGCAGGGGCTCGACTCTCGGGCTGTCGGTGCTGAGCCGCTGGCGCTGGTTCCGGTGGGTGATCGGACGCCCCTGGCGGGCGACCGTTCTGGTTGACCCGGCAGGGCTCGCGGCGTGGCCGAGCGAGCTGACCGAGCCGACCACGTCGGTGCCGGACTCGCCACTGGTCGGCGCGATCACAGCTCACCGCCGGATCGCCCGGGGTGCCCGCACACGGGCTGTCCCCCTCCGCCCCGCCCTGGGAATCGCACGCTCGCGGCCCACGCCTCCCGGCGCAGTGGCCGAGCCGCCACCGGCCCGGTTCGCCTCCGGTCCGCTGCCCCCATCCGAGTCCGACTCCCCCGTGGCCCGGCGTCCCGGAAGGCCGGCACCCGAAGCCCTCGTCTCAACGGCCCGGCCGCCGGCGCTTCCCGTACCGACGCCATCACGGCTCGCGCCCCGCCCCCGCGTACCCCGGCGGGCCATCCCTTCGGGCTCCAGGCGTGCGCTCGGGGTTCGCTCGGCCCCACCGCCGCACACCGCTGCCGCCGGTGCGCCGCCGGATCTCGCCGCGACCGACCGTCCGACTGTCCGCGATGCATCCGCACCCATCCACCCGGTCACCACCCACGCCGACCCGGTGGCGGCCTGGCGGGCCAGCACCGAGCAGCGCCCGCTGGAGTCGCCACGAGAACTGCCGGTGAGCTGGCGGCCGCTGGCCCGCCGGGTCGCCGGAGCCGCCGGCGTCCGGTACACCACCGGACCGGCCACCCGGGCCGCGCTCGCCGCTGCCGGAGCGCTCGGCGCCACCACGCGGCGGGTGATCCACCTCCCCCGCGAACCCGTCGCCGCCGACCTGCCGGTGGTCGCCCACGAACTCGCCCACGTCCGTAGCGCCCCGGCGCGGCCCCGCTTCCTGCTCGCCGACCGACATGCCCACGCCGACGCCGAAGAACGCACCGCCATCGCGACGGCACGAGCCGCCACCACAGGGCCGGGGGTGGCCGGGCTGCCGGTGGGCGGCGCAGCAGTGGTGGTCGCGCGAACCCCGTCCGGTGACGCGGTGGCGGCCGGCGCCGTCCCTGGCGGTGGCAGCCACCCGCCCACGTCGGCTGCCCCGCTGGCCAGGGACGCCGAGCCCGCCCGTGCCACGTCGGCTCCAGGGTCCCCCACAACCGGCTCAACCACCCGCGAGGCGGCCGAGCCGGCTGCCCCGGCGGTCGACTACGAGCGGCTGGTCGGCTACCTCGAGTCGTGGCTGGTGCGCGAGTTCGAGCGTCGTGGCGGACGGTTCGGGGGGCTGTTCTGATGGGGCTTGAGAAGGCGCGCCTCGTGCCCGAGAAGGGCACCCCGATCGAGTGCATGTTCAACCCGACGGAGATCTCGCTGTCGAAGTCCAACACCTGGGGCGGCAACCCCGTCAAAGGAAAGGACGCCCCCACGCTGGAGTTCCAGTCCGGGCAGTCGGCGACGATCAGCCTCACCCTCGTCCTTGACACCTCGCTGACCGGCGAGGACGTCGCCGCCCACACGAACCGGCTGTTCGACCTGATGAAGGTCGACCCGTCGTTGCCCGGCGCCAAGCAGGGCAACAACTCGGCCAGGCCGCCGTGGGTCAAGCTCGAGTGGGGCTCCACGAACACCTTCAAGGCCGTCCTTGAGCGGTTGTCCGTCCGCTACACCTACTTCGACGACCGTGGCACACCGCTGCGCGCCAAGGCCGATCTCGCCCTCAAGCAGTACGAGGACGGCGCCGACCACCCCCTGCAGAACCCGACCTCGTTCACCCCCCGCCCGCACCGCGCCCACACCCTGACCGCGGGAGACACCCTCGACCGGCTGGCCGCGCGCTACTACCGCGACGCCACCCGGTGGCGGCTGATCGCCGATACCAACCGGATCCTGGACCCGCTCGACCTGCCGCTGGGCCAGGTCCTGGTGATCCCCGAGCCGGAGGTGCGCGGACGTGGCTGACAACCGGCTCGGGCTGGCCGTCATCAAGGTCGACGGGCGGGAACTCACCGCCGAGGCCTACGGGCACCTCGCCAGCCTCAGGGTGGAGGAATCGATCCACCTGCCCGACGCCTTCGAGTTGCGGTTCAGCGACCCCAACTTCGAGCTGTTCGACGCCCGTACCCTCGACATCGGGCAGCGCGTCGAGATCGCCCTGCGCGCCGAGGGCGATCCGGTGATCGTCACCACCGGCGAGGTGACGGCGATCCAGCTCGAGGTGGGTCCGACCGGCCAGCACGAGTTCGTCGTCAACGGCATGGACGCCGGCCACCGGCTGGCCAGGACCACCCGCCGGCGCACCTTCTCGTCGATGTCGGACGCCGACATCGCCGACCAGATCGCAGCCGAGTACTCCTTGCGCACCCGGATCGACGCCGGGGGGCCGATGCACGACCACGTGCTGCAGGCCAACGAGACCGACCTGGCCTTCCTGCGCCGCCGGGCCGCCCGCAACGGGCAGTCGGTGTGGGTGGTCGACGACACCCTCCACATCGCGCGGCCTGCGCCCGGGGAGCGGGCACCGACCCTGCGCTGGGGCGGCAACCTGCTCGAGTTCGACGCCCGGTTCTCCAGCGTCGAGCACGCCGACGAGGTGACGGTGCGGGGCTGGGACCCGGTCGGGAAGAAGGCGATCCTCGGCCACGCCTCCGCCCCGCAGCCCGGCACGGACGCACCGGCCGCGGGCCAGGCGAGCGACCGGACCCGCAGCAGCTTCGGACGGACGGAGCGCACCGCTGTCTCGCTGGTCGTCGCCGACCAGCGGGAAGCCGACGCGGTGGCTGCGGCCCTGATCTCCCGGGCGACCGGGGACGGCGCGGTGGTGCGCGGCGTGGCGGTGGGCGACCCCCAGATCGGGGCCGGTGCGGCGATCGTCCTCGAGGGGGTCGGCACCCGGCTGGCCGGACGCTACACCGCGACCACCGTCGTCCACCGCTGGTTCGCCGGTCAGCCGTACACGACCCGGTTCAGCTGTGGGCCGAACGCGCCGGTCGGGCTGGCCGACCTGGTGGGCGCCCCGGTGAGCGACCTCCGGCCCGTGATGCCGCACCTGACGGTGGGCGAAGTGACCAATACCGACGATCCGCTGGGCCTCGGCCGGGTCAAGGTGCGGGTTCCCACGCTCAGCACCGAGGACGAGAGCGCCTGGGCTCGGCTGGTGGCGCCCGGGGCCGGCAAGCAGCGGGGCCTGCAGTGCATCCCCGAGGTGCAGGACGAGGTACTGGTCGGCTTCGAGCACGGAGACCCCGCGCGGCCCTACGTGCTGGGCGGGCTCTGGAACGACGCCGATCCCCCGCCGGACCCGGACGCCGCGCGGAGCGGCAGCACCCAGCGCTGGTCGTTCACCTCACGCAAGGGCACCAGGCTTGTGGTGCACGACGACCCCACGGAGAAGGTCGAGTTCGAGGTGGCCAACTCCACCACCCGGCTCGTCCTGAGCGACCGGGAGGTGGCGATCACCGGCGCCCAGAAGCTCGTCATCTCCGCCCAGGAGATCGAGGTGGACGCCAAAGCCAGCCTGAAGCTCTCCGCCGGAGCAGATGTCACCGTCAGCGGTGGCGTCATCAAACTCAACTGACCCCGAAGGGAGGACGCCGATGCCCCAGCCGGCCGCGAGGATGAACGATCCCGTCACCGGGACCGACATCCACATCGTGATGGTGCCCGCCCCGTCCGGCGCGGTACCGACACCGACCCCCCACCCCTACGTCGGCAGGATCACCACGGGGTGTTCCACCGACGTCCAGATCAACGGACAGCCGGCCGCGGTGCTGGGAAGCGGATCAACCCTCAACAGCCCCCACGTGCCGATCGGCGGGCCGAGCTTCCAGCTCCCGCCGAGCGGAAGCGGCACCGTGCTGGCCGGGTCACCGACGGTTCTTGTCAACAGCAAGCCGCTGGCCCGGCTGGGCGACCAGGTGCAGACCTGCAACGACCCGGTTCCCGCCCCGACGTCGGCGATCACCGGCGGATCCCCGGATGTGATGGTCGGATGAGCACGCTGCGCACCTCCCACGACCTGGTCGGCGCCGGCTGGTCCTACCCGGCACGGGTGGCCAGCAACGGTGGCGTCGAGCTCAGCACAGGAACTGCCGAACTCGACGGCGCGATCCGGTGCATCCTCGAGACCCGGGTGGGTGAGCGGGTGATGCGGCCGGAGTTCGGCAGCCGGCTCAGCGAGTACGTCTTCGAGCCGATCAACTCCCGCACCCTCGGGCTGGTGCAGGAAGCCGCCCGCGAGGCGATCCTGCGCTGGGAACCCCGGATCGTCCTCGAGTCGGTGGCGGCGGCCCCCGGGGATCAGGAGGGGCAGGTGCTGCTCACCATCGAGTACTCGGTGCGTTCGACGAACGACCGGCGCAACCTCGTCTATCCGTTCTACACGATCCCGAAGGAGACGGTGCGGTGACCCTGCCGGCCCCGCGGCTCGACGACCGCAGCTTCCAGGACCTGGTGGACGAGGCCAAGAGCCGGATCCACCGGTACAGCCCTGACTGGACCGACCACAACGTGTCGGATCCGGGTGTGGCGCTGATCGAGCTGTTCGCCTGGATGACCGAGATGATCCTCTACCGGCTCAACCAGGTGCCGGACCGCTTGTACCTGAAGTTCCTCGAACTGATGGGGATCCAGCTCCACGGCAGCGTGGCGGCCTCGACCGACCTGCTGTTCCGGCTCGCCGGGCCGCGCACGGAGGTGGTCCGGATCCTCGCCGGCACCCAGGTGGCGACCGAGCGGCGCGACGAGGAGCCGATAGTCTTCGAAACGAGGACCGAACTGCTGATCATGCCTCCCAAGCTCGTCAGCTGCCTCACCCGCACCGGCGACCAGTTCGCCGATCACACCCAGGACGTGCTGAGCGGGATCGCCTCACTGACCTGCTTCCCGACCGTGACCCCCGGGGACGCCGTCTACTTCGGCTTCGAGGACTCGCTGGCGGCGAACCTGCTGCGGTTCACCGTGGTGACGGGCACCGAGGGCGCGGGCGTCGACCCTTCCCGGCCACCGCTGCAATGGTCGGCCTGGGACGGGCACGAGTGGGTGAGGGCGGAGGTCCTGGAGGACACCACCTTCGGCCTGAACTCCGTCGAGGGTGGCGACGTGGTGGTTCTGGTGGGGCCCGAGCACGTCGACGTGGCGGTCGGGCCGGCCCGCGCGTACTGGGTGCGCTGCATGCTGGTGGAGCCCGAGGGGGACGCGCCGGCCTACGTCCGCTCCCCCGTCATCCACAGCCTCGAGGTGGCGAGCATCGGCGGCGCCGCCCGCGCCATCCACGCCGAGACCGCCGGCCGCGAGTTCCTCGGGGTCAGCAACGGCGAGCCGAACCAGTCCTTCCAGGTCAGTCGGCCCCCGGTGCTGCGGCGGGTCTGGGAGGAGACGGTAGCGGTCCAGCTCGCCGGCGCGGACGACGAGCAGCGCTGGCAGGAGGTGCCGCACTTCGGCGAGGCGGGGCCGCAGGACCAGGTGTTCACCTGGGACAGCGCGAGCGGGGAGATCCGGTTCGGCCCGCAGATCCGGTTGCGCAACGGGCTGGTTCGCCAGTACGGCGCGGTCCCGCCCGCGGACGCGAAGGTCTTCGTGACCGGCTACCGGCACGGCGGCGGCCGCAAGGGCAACGTCGCCGCCGGGCAACTCAGGGTGCTGCGCACCTCGATCCCGTTCGTCGGCTCCGTCACCAACCTGCGTCACGCCACCTCGGGGGTCGACCCGGAGAGCATCGAGGATGCCAAGGTGCGCGGACCGCTGAGCCTGAGGACCGGCGACCGGGCGGTCACCGCCGACGACTTCGAGCGCCTCGCCCATGAGGCGACCGGCGCGGTCGGACGGGCGCACTGCATCCCGGACACCACCGACCCCACCGTCGTCCAGGTGCTGGTGGTGCCGCGGACCGACGAGCCGGCGCGGTCCCTGGAGCTGGATCATCTGAAGCTGCCCGACGATCTGGTCAACGAGTTGAAGAGCTACCTCGACGAGCGCCGGCTGCTGACCTGCCGGGTCCGGATCCTCGAGCCGCGCTACGTCGGGGTGATGGTGGTCGCCCAGGTGACGGCCGCCCCCGGGATGCGGCCCGAGACCGTCAGGGACGCCGCCACCGAGGCCATCTACGGCTTCCTCCACCCCCTCACCGGGGGGCTGGACGGCCGGGGCAGGCACTTCGGGCAGGCGCTGGGTGATGGAGAGATCCAGGCCGTGCTGCGCGGCGTCCCCGGCCTCGCCAGCGTCAACAAGGTGTTCTTCCTTGAGGTCAACCCGCGCTCCGGCGAGGTGGACCAGCGGCAGAAGCAGCGGATCGCGCTCCCGCCCGACGCGTTGCCGCTCTCCTACCGCCACCAGGTAGTGGTCGCCACCGACGCCCCGGGAGCCGCCTCATGACCGGTTGGCTGGTCTCCCAACTGCCCGAAGCCATGCAACGACAGGAACTGCTGGTCGCCTTCGCCCGCGCCGGCGAAGAGATCGCCGACACCGTCCGTTCCCAGATCCACTCCCTCGACGCCCAGATCGATTCCAACACCGCCACCGATCCGATGCTGGGATACCTGGCGAGCTGGTTCGGCTACTCCTTCGACGCCAGTCTCGACGCCGACCTGCTGCGCCGCTTCCTCAAGGAGGTGGGACGGATCCTGCGCCGTCGCGGTACCCGGACGGCACTGACCACGCTGCTGGAGGTGCTCACCGGCGGTACTGCCGAGGTGACCGATCCCGGGGGTGTCGTCGGCCCGTCGGAGTCGCTTGCGCAGGATGTGCGTCGGGTGACGGTCCGGTTGTCACAGCCAGGGCCGCTCGGTCTCGAGCGGCTGACCGCGATCGCCAGCCGCGAGGTCCCCGTGGGCGTCGAGCTGGTCCTCACCGTCGGGGAGGCTGCCGCATGACCAGCAACGGACCGCTCAGCGCCACCTGTCCGCAGTGTGCCACCGTCCTGCCCAGCCCGCGCCCCACCCTGTGCCCGTCCTGCCACTACCCGCTGGTCTTCGTCGAGGACGGACCGGTCCAGGACAGCGCTACAGAGTTGGAGCGCCCCACTCCCGACCGGGAGCCTGCCGAGCCCGAGATCGACCCGA
>JAEYUH010000050.1 GCA_023432725.1 Actinomycetes bacterium
GCTGTGCCGACCCCCTGGATGGGCATGGAGCCCGAGGGCTGCTCCTCGATGTAGATGCCGGGTGTGGCGTAGCTGGTCGCCATGGTTGCCTCCTTGGGTGGACGCGGGTCAGCGCCCGAGATGATGGGGTAGGTCGGACGTCGCGCACTCGAACGACTCTCCGGCGTGGAACGGCGGATAGACCCGCAGCGAGGGCTGATCGGCCGAGCAGGTGACCACCTGGATGCTGGGGAACTCCGTGACGATCCGGCCGACCGTCTCGTCGGCTCCGGGGGCGCCGGAGTCCAGCACCACAAGCGTGGGCAGGCAGTCGCGAAGGTAGTCGAGCATGCCGCTGGTGGGCCGGTGGATGACGTCGACCCGGCTGGCCGCGATCACGTCCCGCAGGCCCGTGGTCAGGAAGGCATCGAAATCCCCGACTGCGACTCGCGCCATGGCAGCCTCCCGCTGGGCTTGGACAAGTTCCCTCAACCCTGCGCTCGCGCGACGGCGTCCGACAGGGCTAGCCGGACAGCCGAAAGGGCAAATGCTGCGCCGATCCGCACGCTGCGACCTAGCCTGTGGCCATGGCGAAGCGAGCCCCGCGGGTGCTGGCTGACCGGGGCCGGGTCGACGGCGGGGCCGGTGGTCGGCGTGCCCGCGACGAGGCGCGACGCCCGGTGCGCGCCGGACGCGCGCCGGCTGCCGACCTGGCCCGGGATGCGGCAGAGCGTGGGATGGGCAACCGGGCGACGATGGCCACCGTCGAGCCGTCCGGGCCGGTGTCGCGCTTCGGTCGCCTGGGCTGGCTCTCCTCGGGTGAGGCGGTGTGGGCGGTTCGCGAGGTGGGACCGCCCGCCGGTTTCGCCAGCCGCGAGCGGGCGACCGCCGCCGCCCGGATCGCGGGCGTGGAGCCGGCAGCCGTGGTGAAGGGCCGCGACGACAGGTGGCATGTGGTCCAGACCAGCGCCAACCTCTACGCCGGGCTGCAGGCCGCGTCCGACAACGCCGCGGTGCGGGAACTCCACGGCCTGCCGTCGGCGGCCCGCATCGGTGAGGTGGCCGCCGAGGTGGCGCGGCTGCAGGCCGACGGGAAGACCGTCGAGGCCGACGACCGTCGCCGGGAACTCGCCGTCCTCGTCCTCGGTACCGATTCGGTGCGCACTGGTCTGGGTGGGAGCGACCGGAAGGCCGGCGTGGTCAACCTCGTGGCCGGCCTCGGCGCCCGCGGCCGCCACGGCGCCGCCGGCACCCTCGACGACACCTTCCAGCCCGGACGGAAGTCCGCGATCGAGCTGGACGCGGGGCTCCTGGCCGACCCACGTCAGGCAGCGGCGGTGCTGTTCCACGAGACCGAGCACAAGGAGGACTACCTGCTGGCGGACCGCTGGGCGCGGCAGTACCTGCGCGAGGGCCACGCGTGGCAGACCACCCCGGCCGGCGAACAGGCCTTCACCCGCTGGCTCGCCGCGCAGGTGGCGGCCAGGAAGCTGGTCCCCGCCCAGGCCGAACTGGTGCGCTACGTGGCGTTCAGCCAGAACGCTCTCACCGAGGCACGGGCCTTCGTCAACACGGTGCTCGCCGCGATCGGTCTCGGCGCGGCGGACCTGGCGTCCGACCAGCTCCGCACCTACGGCAAGGGCTTCCGCAAGGGCGAGTACTCGGCGCCGCCACCCGGCTCCGAGGTGGTGAAGGAACTCACCGCGCAGCTCCGGGCGGCGTGGCGGGAGTGGTCGACCCCCCAGCGCGAGGCGCTTCGGGCCGCGGTCGGGGCGGCCCGCGCTGAGGCGCCCAGCCTGTGGATCTGCTCGATCACGTTCCGTTAGCCCACAAGGCTGCCCGAACAGCCGTACCCGCTGTCAGCCGCCGCTCCTAGCCTGAACCCATGCGGGAGCGCGCCGCGCCGACAGCCGCGACTGAGAAGTCGCCCGGCTCGCGCGCGCCCACGGTCGCCGCGCCACCGCAGTCCGCCCCGCGCCAGCCGGCACGGGCGCCCCGAGTCCCGTCCCCGCGGCAGCTGGCCCGCGACGTCTCCGGCCGGGGGATGGGGAACCGGGCCACCCTCAGCGCCCTGGCCGAGGCCGGCGTCCGGGTCACGGACCCGAACGAGGCGCTCGAGCGGCAGGCGGGGGCGGTGGCGGCAGCGGTCACCCGGCCCAGCGTGCTGCCGGTGGCAGTGATGGAAGCCGAACCTGAGCCCGCCACCGCGACCCGTGCTGCCCGTACCCCCGTGGCACACGTCGCGTCGGGTGCGGGAGCCGCCGTGGGACACCGCACGGCAGCGCTGACCGAGGCGGCGCCCACCGCGTCGATCGGGGTCGGCGCCCGCACCGCACCGGTCACGTCTGGTCCGCTGGCAGCCGTCTTCCTGGCCGCCCTGCCGGCGCTGGCCGCGCACGCACCGGGCCTTGCCGCACCGGATCGATCCGTCCCGCTCAGCCCCGCGGCGGCCCGCGCGCCCCCGCGGCCCCAGCGATTGCCGCCCGTCGTGGCGGCCGGCCTGACCGGCGGATCGCCGGTCGATCCCGGAGTCCGTCCCCGGCTCACCGACGTGCTGGGAACCGACCTCGGGCAGATGCGGGTCCACACCGGACCGGCGGCTGCCGAGGCGGCCGCGTCCGTGGGGGCGCGCGCCTTCACCCTCGGACATGATGTCGTGCTCGGAGCCGGGGAGAGTCCGACCGACCTCGCCCTGATGGCGCACGAGGCTACTCACGTCGTCCAGCAGACCTCCGGTGCCGCGCGGCTTGCGGTGGCCCGCGACGAAGACGACTGGCTGCCAGACATCGACGTCACCGACATCGTCCCGGACTGGATGCTGGACCAGGTTCGGTCCCTGGTCCGCGGCCTGCCCGGCTACGGCCTGGTGTGCGCCGCGATCGGCCAGGACCTGCTGAGCGGGGAGCCCGTCACGCTCGCCCTCGGCGACACCGTCGAGACGCTGCTGCTGGCCGGACCGTTCGGAGCGGGCGTGTCCGCCGTCCTGTCGGCGATGGACCTGCTCGGCTCGATCTGGACCGTCATCACCGCCACGCTCGCCGAGCACCGGATCACGATCGCGCGGATCACCCGCGACATCGAGTCCGCCTGGGACGAGCTGTCCCTCAGCAACGGTGTCGACGGCAACGTTGCCGTGCTCCGCCGGTACCTGAACAACTTCCTGGCCGACATCAGGGCGGCCATCGGCGCCCTCGTCGACCAGCTCATCCAGGCCGTCAGGGACGCGATAGTCCCGGTCGTCGAGCCGTACCTCACCGAAGGGCCCCTCGCCCCGGTGTGGAACCTCGCCACCAAGGTGCTGCACTACAACCCGCTGACCGGTGGCGGCGTCGACGCCACCACGGTGGAGATCATCAGCGACTTCCTCACCCTGATCGGGCAGGACGAGGTGCTCGCCCAGATGGCCGAACGGGGCACGCTGCAGCAGACCGCCGACTGGGTCGACCTCCAGCTCGCGGTGTTCTCGTCCCTCATCGTCCGTGCGGCGGCCCTGTTCAGCGACGCCTGGGACGCGATCTCGCCGTCCAACCTGCCCAGCCTGCTCGACACCCTTCCCGGGCTCGCGTCCCGGGCCGTGGAGCTCTTCAGTGATGTGGTCGCCTTCGGCAGCACGCTGATCCACCAGGTGCTGGTCTTCATCAGGGACTCCCTGCTGGAGTGGCTCAGCGAACGGGCCCACGGCGTCCGCGGCTTCAAGCTGCTGACCGTCATCCTCGGACGCAACCCGTTCACCCAAGCTCCCGTCGACCGCAGCGCCGAGAACCTGATCGGCGGGTTCGTCGAGCTGATCGCCGGACCCGAGACCTACGCCCAGCTGGCCGAATCCGGCGTGATCGCCGAGGCCGCGGGGCGGATCGAGGGCGAGCTGGCCCGGCTCAACATCACCTGGGACCTGATCACCGGCACCTTCCTTGCGATCTGGGAGGGCATGAGCCTTGCCGACTTCCTCGACCCGCCGGGCGCCATCGAACGGGTGATCACCCAGTTCGGGGAGCCGCTGTCGCGGATCATCTCGTTCGCGGCGACCGTGATCCAGGTGGTGCTCGAGCTGGTGCTGCGGCTGATGAACTTCCCGTCCGACCTGCTCGGCAGCATCATTTCCGGCGTCCAGCAGGCGCTGTCCAGCATTCAGGCCGACCCGGTCGGATTCCTGAACAACCTGCTCGCCGCGCTCAAGCAGGGGTTCTCCCAGTTCTTCGACAACATCCTGGTCCACCTGATCCAGGGGCTCGCGGACTGGCTGTTCCGCGGCCTGCGCGGGCTAGGAATAGAGATCCCGACGGAGTTGTCCGGAGCGTCGATTCTGAAACTCGCCCTGGACGTGATGGGACTGTCGGTGGAGTTCCTGTGGGAGTGCCTGGGCGAGGTGATCGGGCAGGAACGGGTGGCGATGATCCGGGGCGCCATCGGCCGGCTGGGCCAGGCGTGGGCGTTCATCACCGACGTCCAGACCCGGGGCATGGTCGCGATCTGGGAGTACATCAGCAGCCAGCTCGGCAACCTGTGGGACACCATCTTGACGATGGCCAAGGACTGGCTGGTGACCAACCTCATCGACGCAGCGGTGGCCAAGGTGCTGTCGATGCTCGACCCGACCGGTGTGATGGCCGTGATCAACAGCTGCATCGCGTTCTACCGGGCGGTCCAGTCGGTGATCGAGTACGTCACCGAGATCCTGCAGATCGTGAAGACCTATGTCGACACGATCGCGGCGATCGCGGCCGGCAACATCGGGCCCGGCGCCACCATGCTCGAGACCGGACTGGCCAACGCGATCCCGGTAGC
>JAEYUH010000066.1 GCA_023432725.1 Actinomycetes bacterium
CCTCGGTGAGGCAGGGGTGAGCGGGGTGTACAGCCTGCTGGCCACCACCGACGACCAGGTGTGCACGGTGTCGATCAGCAGCTACCGGGGTCGGGTCACCATCGGCGTCGCCGCGATCTCCGAGGTGCGGCACTTCGCCAGGGACGTGAGCAACGAACTCGGCGCGCTGCGGGCGGGCAGCTGAGGTGGCCGGCCTGGTCTTCGTCCCTGTCTCGGCAGGGGAGCTGGCGGCGTGGGCCGGCAGCGGGAGCCTGGCGGGCCCGCGCCGGGGGTTCGCGGTCACCCCTTCCATGCTGGCCGCCTTCGGCCTGGCCGAGGGCGAGGACGCCGAGTACACGGTCCTGTGCATCGCAGGGATCGCAGGGCTGCTGGCCCACGGCGAACGGCTGGTCGCGGTCGCGGAGGTCCCCGCCACGCCCGGCGACGACGAGTTCGGCGAGGTGAGCCTCGACGAGGTGGCCTGGGCAGCGGTCACGTCGCTGTTCGCCGAGGACGAGGACACCGCCCCCGCGGCGGCCGCCGCCGGCGCGATCAGCCGGCTGGAACTCGCCGAGGCCTGGGAGGCGCCGGAGGTGGAGGCTCTGCTCGCCGCTACCGACCTGCTGTGGTACGGCCCCGCGGAGTGGGTACTGCTCGGTAGGTGAGCCGGCCACGCGGGGTCCCCACCGGTGACGCTGCCGCTGCCGGCGCCTACGATGCTGCAATCGCAGGACTCATCTGCGAGGTCAGGAGGACGGCATGCCTCGGTCGATCTGGAGGGGCGCGGTCTCGTTCGGGCTGGTGACGATCCCGGTGCGGGTGTACGGCGCCACCGAGACCAAGGACATCAGCTTCCGGCAGGTCCACCCGGCCGACGGCGGTCGGATCCGCTACAAGCGGGTGTGCGAGGTGTGCGGCGAGGAGATCCCGTACGCCGAGATCGCCAAGGGCTACGAGACCTCGGACGGGCGGATGGCGATCCTGACCGACGAGGACTTCGCCGACCTGCCCTCGGCGGAGGGCAAGTCCGTCGAGGTGGTCCAGTTCGCCGAGATGGACCAGGTGGATCCCACCTACTTCGAGAAGACGTACGTGATGGAGCCGGACGGCACCGGCACCAAGCCCTACGTGCTGCTCCGGCAGGCGCTGGCCGAGTCGGGCAGGGCCGCCGTGGTGCGGGTGGCGCTGCGCACCAGGGAGTCGCTGGCGCTGATCCGTCCGGTGGGCGAGGTGCTGGTGCTGCACACGATGCTGTGGCCGGACGAGCTGCGCGACCTGTCCTTCGCGGCCCCGTCCGAGGACGTCAAAGTGAGCGAGGCGGAGGTGGGGATGGCGAGGATGTTCATCGACCAGCTCAGCTCCGACTTCGACCCGACGCAGTTCACCGACACCTACCGCGAGGAACTGGAGAAGGTGGTCGAGGCCCGGCTGGAGGGGGTCGAGGTGCCCGCTGCCGAGGAGGGCGCGGCCAAGCCAGCCGAAGTGGTCGACCTGGTCGCCGCGCTGCGGGCCTCCGTGGAGGCCGCCAAGAAGCGCCGGGAGGCCGAGGCGAGCTGACCGGCTCCCGCCCTGCGCACCGAGGGCTCCCCTGCGCGCCGAGGGCTCCCCGTCAGGGGTAGCCCTCGCTGCCGGGGGGTAGCTCTCGGCGACAGCGGTGGCTCCCGGCGGTGGGTCGGGGACGGCCCGGCGGCCCGCGGATCGACGGTAGTCTCGGGCTCATGGATGCCCTCACCGCTGTTCCGCTGCCCGTCAACGAGCCGGTCCGGGGGTACGCCCCCGGCAGCCCCGAGCGGGCCCGGTTGCGTGAGGCGCTGGACGCCATGGCCGCGAGCCCTGTGGAGCTGAACGCGTGGATCGGTGGCGAGCGCACGGCGGGTACCGGGACGGCCAGCCACGAGGTGCGGATGCCCTCGGACCACTCCGTCCTGCTGGGCACCGTCCAGCAGTCCTCAGCCCAGGACGCGGCAGCGGCCGTCGATGCGGCGCTCGCCGCCAAGCCCGACTGGGCGACGATGGACTTCGACGCCAGGGCGGCGATCTTCCTGCGCGCCGCCGAGCTGCTCGCCGGTCCGTGGCGCGACCGCGTCAACGCCGCCACCATGCTCGGCCAGGGCAAGACGGTGCAGCAGGCGGAGATCGATTCGGCCTGTGAGCTGATCGACTTCCTGCGCTTCAACGTCGCCTACGCCAGGGAACTGCACGCCAACCAGCCGATCAGCTCCCCCCAGGTCTGGAACCGGATGGACTACCGGCCGCTGGACGGCTTCGTCTACGCCATCACGCCGTTCAACTTCACCGCGATCGCCGGCAACCTTCCGACCGCCCCCGCGCTGCTCGGGAACACGGTCATCTGGAAGCCTGCGCTGACCCAGCAGCGGGCTGCCGACGTCATCGTGTCGGTACTGGAGGAGGCGGGCCTGCCGGCGGGGGTCATCAACATGCTCCCGGGGCACGGTTCCGAGGTGTCGACGGTGGCGCTGTCCCACCCCGATCTGGCGGGGATCCACTTCACCGGCTCCACCCGGGTCTTCCAGGGACTGTGGGGCGAGATCGGGGCCAACATCGCCCGCTACCGCTCCTACCCGCGGATCGTGGGGGAGACCGGCGGCAAGGACTTCCTGGTCGCCCACCCGAGCGCGGATGGCCCGGCGCTGGTCACCGCGCTGCTGCGCGGCGCCTTCGAGTACTCGGGGCAGAAGTGCTCGGCCACCTCGCGGGCCTACCTGCCGCGCAGCCTGTGGAAGGCGCTGAGGAGCGAGCTGATCGGGCAGACCGAGGCGCTGGCGGTCGGCGACGTCCGCGACTTCGCCAACTTCACCTCGGCGGTGATCGACGAGCGGGCCTACACCAAGCTGTCGGACGCGATCGAACGGGCCAGGGCATCCGCTGACTGCGAGATCGTCGCAGGCGGCAGCTACGCCAGGCAGGAGGGGTGGTACATCCGGCCCACCCTGATCACCTCCGACAACCCCCACCAGGAGATCTTCACCACCGAGTACTTCGGGCCGGTGCTGGGCATCTACGTGTACGAGGACGCCGACTACGCCCACGTGCTCGACCTGGTGGACGCCGCCTCGCCGTACGCCCTCACCGGGTCGGTGATGGCCACCGACAGGGCGGCCATCGAGGTGGCCTCGGCACGGCTGCGGCAGGCCGCGGGGAACTTCTACATCAACGACAAGTCGACCGGCGCCGTGGTGGGCCAGCAGCCGTTCGGTGGCGGACGGGCGTCCGGCACCAACGACAAGGCCGGCTCGCTGTGGAACCTGATGCGCTGGGTCAGCCCGCGGGTGGTGAAGGAGAACCTGCTGCCGCCGGTCTCGCTCGACTACCCGCACATGGGGCCGGAGGCCTGAGCCTCAGCGCCAGCCCTGCGCCACCTTCGCCTGGAGTTCCAGCGCCTCCAGCAGGATCGGCGCAGCCTGCCGCTCCAGCACGGGACCGACCAGGGGGATCGACACCTTGAGGTCGCCAAGGTAGGTCAGGGTCGAGCCCGTCTCCGACCCCGCCAGGGTCACCACACCGGTCAGCGCCACCGGCATGCCCTCCACCGAGACCAGGGTCGCGCCGGTGCGGACACCGTCGACCGCACCCTCCTGCCAGGTCACCTCGTCGGTGACCGTGATGGTTGCGCCGGTGAACTTCTCGATCGAAGGATGGTTGCGCATCGTGCGGCGCGCCCCGGTCCGCAGGCCGTCCACCCAGGTGGTGAACTCCAGCGGGTCCGACGCCAGGCACACCGCCTCGAGGAAGCCGGGATCGGTGAGCATCGCGAAGGCGTCCTGCGGCGGTTGGGGGTAATGGTGGGTGGCGCGGATCTCCATGGCAGACCATTGTGGGGCATGCCCGCGTCGGGTTGGGCCACGGCGTGCCCGGCTCGCTAGGCTGGTGGGTATCGGGAGCGTAGTCAGCGAGGACTTACATGACCACAAGTCGGGTGGGACCCGAATCCGGCGTGGGGGCCGAGCCGGCGGACGGACTCGACCCGGCACTCCGGCCGGGGCCGGCAGGGCTGACTGCCGAAGCCTTCGCCGCCTTCCAGGAGCGGTACCTCCACCACGTTCCCGAAGAGGAGCTCGCGGGGATCGACGCGCGCGCCCAGGGTGAGCTCGTCGCCTCGCACCTCGGCTTCGGCTGGGTGCGTCCGTCCGGCCGGCACCTGCTGCGGGTGTTCACCCCGAGCCGGGAGCGGGACGGCTGGGACGCCCGCGGCTCCACAGTGGTGCAGCTGGTCACCGATGACCGTCCCTTCCTCGTCGACAGCCTCAGCATGGTGCTGTCGCGGCAGGGCTGGAGCCTGCGGCGGCTGTTCCACCCGCAGCTGGCCATCCGACGCGATCCCGACGGCGCCTTCCTCGGCCTCGGCGCCGGCTCGGCGCGGGCGGTAGCCGAATCGTGGGTGGCGATGGAGGTCTTCCCCCCGCTGGGGGTGGCCGCCGAGGAGGTGACCGGCGAGCTGCTGGCGGGCCTCACCGCCGCGCTGGAGGACGTCAGCCTCGCCGTGGCGGACTGGCGAGCGATGCTGGGCGCCGTCCGGACGGCGATCAGCCTGCTGAGCGCCGGCCCGCAACCGGTCGACCGCAACGCGGTGGACAGCGCCATCGAGCTGCTTCGCTGGCTGGCGGAAGGACACTTCGTCTTCCTCGGCTACCGGGAGTACCGCTACGGCCAGGACGGGTTCCACCCGGTGCCCGGCACGGGGCTGGGCATCCTGCGGGGGGACACCGACGAGCCGGACACCTTCCACGCCGTCCCGGTCGAGGGCGAGCCGGAGGTCCTGGTCGTCACCAAGGACCCCCGCCGCTCCCGGGTGCACCGCAACGGCTACCTCGACTACCTCGGTGTCCGGCTGCACGACGAGGCGGGCAGGCCGGTGGGGGAGCGACGCTTCCTCGGGCTGCTGGCGTCGTCGGCGTACGCCGAGTCCGTGCACCACATCCCGGTGCTGGCCGCCAAGGCCGGCCGGATCCTGGCCCGCAGCGGCTTCGAAGCCAACTCCTACGGCGGCCACGCGGTGCGGCAGGTGATCAACACCTACCCGCGCGACGAGTTGTTCCAGGCCGACGTCGACGACCTCGTCCCGGTGGTCACCGCGCTGGCGGGCCTGCGGGAGCGGCGGGTGGTCAAGGCGTTCGTGCGCCGCGACCGGTACGGAAGGTTCGTGACGGCGCAGGTCTACCTGCCCCGCGACCGCTACAACACGTCGGTGCGGCAGCGGATCTCCGAGATCCTGCTCAGCGAGCTGGGTGGTGAGTCGCTGGAGTACACCCTTCATGTCACCGAGTCATTGCTCACCCGGCTGTTCTTCGTGATCCGGCTGCCCGCGACGCCCACCGAGGCGGGCCCGCCGGACGCCGCCCGGATCGCCGAACGGATCGAGGCCGCCACCCGCACCTGGGAGGACGCCTTCCTGACCGCCGTGGCGGGGATGCCGAGTGAGGCCAGGGGCGTCGAGTTCTCCGAGGCCTACGAGGAGGCGACGCCGGCCCACGTCGCGGTCGAGGA
>JAEYUH010000069.1 GCA_023432725.1 Actinomycetes bacterium
GCGGTCGGGGTGGCGCGCAGGTTGAACGGCTCCCCCGCCGTGTCGGTGAGGGTCGCGTCCGGCACCTGGTAGGGGGTCTGCAGGTAGGCGCCCTGGAAGGCAGCCGGATCGGGCTGGGACGGGGCGCACCCGGCCAGCACCAGACAGGCGGCCGCGAGGCCGGCTAGCCAACGTCGCACGATCAGCGCCGCCGTACCCCTGCGGCGAGATCGGCCACCACGGCGCGCAACCCCGACAGGTCGTCGGGGGTTCCGGCGTCGTCGGCCGCCAGCAACGGCTTCAGCAGTGCCGATCCGACGATCACCGCGTCGGCGTAGCTGCCGACGGTGGCCGCCTGCTCGCCGTCGGAGACCCCGAGCCCGACGCCGACCAGCAGGTCGGGCGCGAGTTCACGCAACCGGGCCACCAGGGCGGGGGCGGCGCTGGGGGCGGCCGAGCGGGTGCCGGTGACGCCCATCACGGACGTGGCGTACACCCAGCCGCGACAGGCCTGTGCGGTGGCGACGATCCGCGCGTCGGAGGAGGACGGGGCGACGAGGAAGATCCGGTCCAGGCCGTGGGCCTGCGAGGCCTCCAGCCACTCCCCCGCCTCGTCGGGGATCAGGTCCGGGGTGATCAGCCCGGCCCCACCGGCCGCGGCCAGGTCACGGGCGAAGGCGTCCACCCCGTAGCGGTCCACGAGGTTCCAGTAGGTCATCACCACGGCCGGTTTGCCCGCGGCACGGACTGCCTCGACCGCGGCGAAGACGTCCCGCGTCCGCACCCCGCGCTGCAGCGCGCGGGTCCCGGCCCGCTGCACCACGGGACCGTCCATCATCGGGTCGGAGTACGGCAGCCCGACCTCGACCAGGTCGACCCCCGGGTTGTCGCCGTCGCCGCACAGTGCGCGCAGCGCCGCCAGTGAGCCCGGCACGCTGGGGTAGCCGACCGGCAGGTAGCCGACGAGGGCCGCCCTGCCCTCGGCGCGGGCGGCGGCGATCGCCTGTCCCGAGCTGCCATGGCTGACGGTGGTGGTCATCACGCCCCTCCGGTCGCCAGGTCGGGCCGGCCGGTCAGGCCGAACCAGGTGTTGGCGGTGGTCACGTCCTTGTCCCCCCTGCCCGAGACGCAGACCACGAAGATCGGCTCGGCGTTGGGGTCGGTCTCGGCGATCCGTCGGCCGAGCCGCATGGCTCCGGCGAGGGCGTGGGCCGACTCGATGGCCGGCATGATGCCCTCGGTCCTGGTCAGCGCCTCGAACGCCTCCATCGCCTCGGAATCGGTGACCGACTCGTAGTGGGCCCTGCCGGTGGCGGCCAGCCAGGAATGCTCGGGGCCGACACCGGGGTAGTCGAGACCAGCCGAGATGGAGTGGCTGTCCAGCGTCTGGCCGTCCTCGTCCTGGAGGATGTAGGTGCGCATGCCGTGCAGCACACCCACCGAGCCGCCGCCGATAGCGGCGGCGTGCCTGCCGGTCTCCACCCCGTCGCCGCCGGCCTCGAAGCCGTACAGGGCCACCTCGGGGTTGTCGATGAAGTCGGCGAAGCTGCCCAGCGCGTTCGAACCGCCGCCGACGCAGGCGAGCACGGCGTCCGGCAGCCGTCCGTAGCGGGTTGTCACCTGCTCGGCGATCTCGGTGCTGATCACCCGCTGGAACTCGCGCACCAGCTTGGGGAAGGGATGCGGGCCGGCGACCGTGCCGATCAGGTAGTGGGTGTTGTCGACGGTGGCTACCCAGTCGCGCATCGCCTCGTTCATGGCGTCCTTGAGGGTCTGGCTGCCGGACTCGACCGCCACCACCTCGGCGCCCAGCAGCTGCATCCTGGCGACGTTCAGCGCCTGCCGGTCGGTGTCGATGCGCCCCATGTAGACCCGGCACTCGAGGCCGAACAGCGCGGCGGCGGTCGCGGTGGCCACCCCGTGCTGGCCTGCCCCGGTCTCGGCTATCACCCGCGTCTTGCCCATCCGGCGGGTGAGCAGGGCCTGGCCGAGCACGTTGTTGATCTTGTGCGAACCGGTGTGGTTGAGGTCCTCGCGCTTCAGCAGAACCTTGGCGTTGCCGCACAGCGCCGAGAACCGCGGTGCCTCGGTGAGCGGCGTGGGGCGGCCGGTGTAGTTGCGGCGCAGGTCCTCCAGTTCGGACCAGAACCCCGGGTCCGCCACCGCCGCCTCGAACTCGGCGTCGAGCTGGGCGAGCGCCGCCATCAGCGCCTCGGGGACATAACTGCCGCCGAAGAGGTCGAAGTGCCCGGTCGGATCGGGCAGCAGGGGTCGGTTCACCCGACCCATTAAACCAGCGGCTTCAGGGCACGCATCGCGGCGACCGCCGCGGCGGGATCGCCGTCCTTCACCAGTGCCTCGCCGACCAGGACGGCGTCCGCCCCGGCGTCCGCCATCCGCTGGGCGTCGGCGAGCGAGAGGATGCCGGACTCGGCCACGGTGACGGTGCCGGCAGGCAGCAGCCCGGCCAGCTCCTCGAACCGGGCCAGGTCGACGTCGAGGGTCTTCAGGTTGCGGTTGTTGACCCCGATCAGGACCGCGCCCGCGTCCACCGCCCGCCGCACTTCGTCGGCAGTATGGGTCTCGATCAGACACGTGAGCCCGAGCCCGCCGGCGACCTCGAGCAGGTGGACGAGTTCGGCGTCGGTGAGCGCGGCCACGATCAGCAGGGCGAGGTCGGCCCCGGCCGCCCTGCCCTCCCACAGCTGGTACTCGGTGACCACGAAGTCCTTGCGCAGCAGCGGGGTGTCCACCGCGGCCCTGACCGCGACCAGGTCGTCGAGCGAGCCGTGGAAACGGCGCCGCTCGGTGAGGACGGAGATCGCCGCCGCCCCTCCGGCGGCGTACCGGACGGCGAGCGCCGCCGGGTCGGGAATGGCCGCCAGATGACCCTTGCTGGGGCTGGCCCGCTTCACCTCGGCGATCACCCCGAGGCCGGGGCCGCGCAGCGCAGGCAGCGGGTCGCGAGCCGGTGGAAGCTGTTCGACGGCGGTCATCAGGTCCGCCAGCGGTCGGGCCGCCTCCCGCTCGCGCAGATCCTCCCGGACCCCCGCGATGATCTCGTCGAGAACCGTCATTCAGCCTGTCCGTAGCCGGCCCGCCGCAGCACGCCACCGGCCACGATCGACAGCACGAGCAGCACGGCGGCCACCCAGATCACGGTCCAGTTCGGGCCGAGCAGGAAGCCGATGGCGCCCAGGGTGAAGGCGATGGCGGCAATGATGGTGCCCGCCCAGGCGGCAGGGGTCCTGCCGTGGTGGTAGTGAATGGGCTGCCGGGTGGCCTGCTCAACGCTTTCGGTCACGGTTCCCCCAGTAGGTCGGACGGTGGTGCGGAGATCTGGCACATCTTGGCAACTGACCGCACAGTTGCCAAGGCCACTGTCTCACGGCAGGTCGGCGCCGCTCACATCCTGGCCGAGCCGGACCAGCCGGGACGCCTCGGCCACCGCCCGCAGCACGGTGGCCGCCTTGTTCGAGACCTCCTCGTCCTCGCGCGCCGGGACGGAGTCGGCGACGATCCCGGCACCGGCCTGCACGTGGGCGACGCCGTCGGTGATGACCGCGGTCCGGATCGCGATCGCGGTGTCGGAGTCGCCGGCGAAGTCGAAGTAGCCGACCACCCCGCCGTACAGGCCGCGCCGGGAGGCCTCCAGGTCGTCGATGATCTCCATCGCCCGCACCTTGGGCGCACCTGACAGCGTGCCGGCGGGGAAGCAGGACAAGGTGGCCTCCAGCGCCGTCCGTCCGGGTGCCAGGGTGCCTGACACCGCGGCCTCCAGGTGCATCACGTGGCTGTAGCGGCGCACCTTCATGAACTCGACCACGGTGACGCTGCCGGGCACGCACACCCGGCCCAGGTCGTTGCGGCCCAGGTCCACCAGCATCAGGTGCTCGGCGGCCTCCTTCGGGTCGGCGAGCAGTTCGGCCTCGTAGGCGGCGTCCTGCTCGGGGGTGGAGCCCCGCGGCCGGGTGCCGGCGATCGGGTGGGTGGTGGCCCTCCCACCGCTGACCGTGACCAGCGCCTCAGGGCTCGACCCGACGATCGCGAACCCGTCCAGCCGTACCAGGTAGAGGTAGGGGCTGGGGTTCTGCCGGCGCAGCACGCGGTACACGTCCAGCGGGTCAGCGGTGCAGTCGATCTCGAACCGCAGGCTCGGCACCACCTGGAAGGCCTCGCCCGCCCTGATCTCCTCGATCGCCGCCTCCACCATCGCCTGGTACTCCTGCGAGGTGCGCTGCCTGCGGACCAGCGGGGCCGGGCTGTCGGGGCTGCGCAGGGCGAGCAGCGGCTCGGCCGGACGGCGCAGCGCCGTCACCATCGCCGCCACCCGTGCCGCGGCGTCGGCGTAGGCCTCGCCGGCCCGCTCCGGCCGGTTGTCGAAGTTGATCGCGTTGGCGACCAGCCAGACCTCGCCGGTGTGCTGGTCCAGGATCGCCATGTCGCTGACCAGCAGCATGGTCAGCTCCGGCAGGCCGAGGTCGTCCGGGTTGGAGTCGGGCAGCCGCTCCAGCCGACGGACCACGTCATAGCCCAGGTAGCCCACCATGCCCGACACCAGCGGCGGCAGGTCGGGCTCGCGCGGGGTGTGAAGCTGTTCGAGGGTGCGGGCGAGCACTACCAGCGGGTCGCCACCGGTCGGCAGACCTTCGATCGGGCGCCCGGCCCAGGTCCACACCGCCTCGCCGTCGCGCTCGGTGAGGACGGCCGCGGCGGACACCCCGATGAAGGAGTACCGGCCCCACACACCGCCGGCGGCGGACTCGAGCAGGAAGGTCCCCTCTCGCTCGCCGCAGAGCTGGTGGTACAGCCCGACGGCGGTGAACTCCTCGCCCAGCAGCCGGGTGTAGACGCTCACCACCCGGCGGGTGGCGGCCGCCTCGACGAACTCCTCCGGCGACGGCAGGATCGGCAGCTCGACGCTCACGGCGCCGCCGCCAGCAGGCCGTCGTCGAAGCAGGACGTGGTGCCGAGGTGGCAGGCCGGACCGGTCTGGTCGACGCTCACCAGCAGGGTGTCCCCGTCGCAGTCCAGTCGCACTTCCCGAACGAACTGGGTGTGGCCCGAGGTCTCCCCCTTCACCCAGTACTCCCGTCGGCTGCGCGACCAGTACGTACCGCGACGGGTCTGCAGGGTGCGCCGCAGCGCCTCGTCGTCCATCCAGGCCAGCATCAGCACCTGGCCTGTGGTCGCGTCCTGCACCACCGCCGGCACCAGGCCGTCGGGGTTCCGCTTCAGCCGGGCGGCGATCCGTGGGTCGAGGGAGTCGGTCACCGGGTCATTGTGTCAGCCGGTGCCCGCGGTTGCGGGCGGTGTCAGGGCCCGCGGGACGCCGGTGGAAGAATGGCCGCCATGCGCGTGTACAACTTCTCGGCCGGCCCCGCCATGCTGCCGACAGCCGTCCTCGAACAGGCCAGGTCCGAGTTGACCGACTGGCAGGGCTCGGGCATGTCGGTGATGGAGGTGTCGCACCGCTCCAAGGAGTTCGTAGCCTGCGCCGACCGGACGGAGGCGTTGCTGCGCGAGGTGCTCGCCGTCCCCGACGACTACGCGGTCCTGTTCCTGCAGGGGGGCGCGAGCGCCCAGTTCGACGCCATCCCGATGAACCTGAGCGAGCCGGGCCAGGTGGTCGATTTCCTCAACACCGGCCAGTGGTCGACCAAGGCCATCAAGGCCTCCCGCCGGCAGGGCCTCGAGGTCGAGGTGATCGCCGACGAGGCTGCGTCCAACTACACCACCGTGCCCTCGCCCGACAGTTACCGGGTCAACCCCGCGGCCGCCTACCTGCACTACACGCCGAACGAGACCATCGGCGGGGTGGAATTCGACCACGTCCCCGAGGCCGGGGACGTGCCGCTGGTCGCCGACTTCTCCTCGACCATCCTGTCGCGCCCTGTCGACGTCGCCCGCTACGGGATGATCTACGCCGGCGCGCAGAAGAACATGGGCCCTTCCGGACTGTGCGTGGCGATAGTCCGCAGGGATTTGCTCGGCCGGGCCCGCTCCACCACCCCGTCGGTGCTCAACTACACCGACATGGCGGCGGCCGACTCGATGCTCAACACCCCGCCGACCTTCAGCGTCTACCTGCTCGGGCTGATCCTCGCCTGGGTGAAGGAGTCCGGCGGGCTGGCCGCGATGGGCGAGCGGAACCGGGCCAAGGCGGACGCGCTCTACGGTGCCATCGACGCGTCCGACTTCTACCGCAACCCGATCGCGGTGAACGCCCGGTCGTGGATGAACGTCCCGTTCCTGGTGCCGGATCCCGCGCTGGAGAAGCCCTTCGTCGCCGAGGCCACCGCAGCGGGCCTGACGAACCTCGCCGGCCACCGCTCGGTGGGCGGGATGCGGGCCAGCATCTACAACGCGATGCCGATCGAGGGCGTCTGGGCCCTGATCGACTTCATGACCGACTTCGCACGCCGCAACGGGTGAGGACCATGACCTTCCGGATTCGCACGCTCAACGCCATCAGCCACGCCGGGCTCAGCCGGCTGCCCAAGGACAGCTATGTCGTAGGTTCCGACGTCGACGACCCCGACGCCCTGATCCTGCGCTCGGCGAACCTGCACGGGGTGGCGATCCCGGACTCGCTGCTCGCCGTCGCCCGCGCCGGCGCAGGGGTGAACAACATCCCGATCGCGGAGTACTCCGCGCGCGGCATCCCCGTGTTCAACACCCCCGGCGCGAACGCCAACGCCGTGAAGGAACTCGTGGTCGCGGCGCTCTTCCTCGCCGCCCGCAACCTGATCCCCGCCGCAGCCTTCGCCCACCGGCTGGACGGCGACGCCGACAGCATGGAGAAGGCCGTGGAGGCCGGCAAGAAGGAGTTCGTCGGCTTCGAGCTGCC
>JAEYUH010000104.1 GCA_023432725.1 Actinomycetes bacterium
CTGCTGGTCTCCCGGTACGGGCTGGAGCCGGCGGTCCGGATCCTCTACCTCAACGCGTTCGTCATCATGACGCTGAAGATCTGGATCCTCTACCGCTGGTCGACCGAGACGAAGACCGGCCTGCTGCGGCTGGAGCAGACCCGCGGGGTGAGCATCTGGCGGTCGCTGCGGGAGTACCGGGGGGTGCTGGGGCTGATCATCCACTCCCGCGGCACCATCTTCTCGCTGGTCATCGCGGCCCTCGTCGGAGCGGTCACGCTTGTCAACGGCACCTTCTGGCAGGTGGTGATCAACCAGCGGCTCGGTGTCCCGGACGCCCTGCTGCCGTTCTTCCCGATGATCAGGTCGATGCTGTCGGTGGTGTTCTTCTTCACGCTCATCCCGCGGCTCACCCACGCCCGTCATCTCAAGGCGCCGACGGTGTGGGGGTTCGTCATCTACCTCGCCGGCCAGGTGCTGCTGGTGGCGATCCCGGACCCGGGCGGCGCCGCCACGGTGTCCACCTACGGCCTGCTCGCGGCCTGCCTCCTGCTCGACGCGTTCGGCGCCGGCATCTTGTTCATGCTGGCCGAGTCGCTGGTCGCGCTGCACGTGGACCGCAACGAACGCTCCCGCGTGATGGCCATCCAGCGGACCTGCGTGATGTTGGTCACGGCCCCCTTCGGCTGGATCTCCGGCTGGCTGTCGGGGATGGACAGGACGTGGCCGTTCCTGCTCACCTCCGGGCTGCTGGCGCTCGGCATCCTGGTCAGCGCGCGGTTCTGGGTGACCACCCACCCGGAGCCTGCCACGGCCTCCGTCACCTGAACGAGGGACCCGGACGAGGCCGCCGGGAAGCCCCCGGCGTGTCGGCTTGACGACTTTGTTCAGATGGTCGCGCGTCGGTCCCGGACCGCACTAGGGTGACGGGTGCGTGTCGCGCGGGGTGGGCCGCTGGCGACAGGAAGGACACTGCAGATGAGCGACTCGGTTTCCCCGCTGGGGTCCGTCAGGTTCCTGAAGGTCAGCGAGGTCGCCGCCATGCTGCGGGTGTCGAAGATGTCGGTCTACCGGCTGATCCACGCAGGCGAACTCGAGGCCGTCCGGTTCGGCCGCAACTTCCGGGTCCCCGAGCACGCTGTCAACGTCTACCTGCGCGACTCCTTCTACAACGCCGGCTGATTTCGCCCGGGACGCCGAGTTCAGTAGGATTCAGTGCTTGGGGTCGGGTAACCGGCACCTTCGGCGGACTGGCAGGCCAGGCCGCATCAACCAAACTTGCCGGACCCGGTCCGGCACCTGAGAGGTCTACACGTGGGTTCGGTCATCAAGAAGCGCCGCAAGAGGATGGCGAAGAAGAAGCACCGCAAGCTGCTGAAGAAGACGCGCATCCAGCGTCGCCGCGCCGGCCGCTGACCCATCGCGAGGCCCGTTGTGGCCCCCCAGGCACGGGTTGTCCTGCTGGTTCGTGAGGGCTGCCACCTGTGCGTCGACGCGATAGCGGTCGTCGAGCGGGTGTGCGCCGACTTCGGCGTGCCCTGGCGTCAGGTGGACGTCGACACCGACCCCGCGCTGCGGGCCGCCTGGACCGACCACGTTCCCGTCACCCTGATCGACGGACGCGAGCACGCCCGCTGGTTCGTGGACCCCGACCGGCTGGCCGCCGCGCTGGAGGCCATCGCCTGATCGTCCGGCGCGCTGCTGTCCGCCCCGGCCGCGCCGACCGCCGCCCCGGGGCCACGTATTGTTGAGCCGCAGGTTTCCCCAGCTGAGGAGTCCCATGGCCGCAAGCGTCGTCCACGTCGTTCGCCACGGGCAGGTCCACAACCCCGACGCCATCCTCTACGGCAGGCTGCCCGGATTCGGCCTCTCGGACCTCGGCAAGCAGATGGCCGATCGCCTGGGCGAGTACTTCGCCGACGCCGACCTCGCCTGGCTGGTCAGCTCGCCGCTGCAGCGGGCGCAGGAGACGATGGCGCCGATCGCCGCCCGGCACCCCCACCTCGAGGTGCACCTCGACGAGCGGGTGATCGAGGCCGCCAACCACTTCGAGGGCCGCTCCTTCGGCAAGGACAAGGTCTTCCTGAAGCCCTCCACCTGGTGGGCGGTCCGCAACCCGTTGCGGCCCAGCTGGGGCGAGGCGTACCTGTCGATAGCGCAGCGGATGCACGCCGCGATCAGGGACGCCGCCCGTCACGCCGACGGCGCCGAGGCGGTCATCGTCGCCCACGAACTCCCGATCTGGATGGCGCGCCGCTCGGCGGAGAGCCGCACCCTGGTTCATGACCCGCGGCGTCGCGAGGCCAGGCTCGCCAGCGTGACCAGCTTCACCGTCGACAACGGGCGGATCACCAGCGTCGGGTACGCCGAGCCGGCGGCCGACCTGGTCCCTGCCAGGTCGACCTGGAAGTACCGGCCGGGGGCGTGACAGTGCACCGTCGGCAGTCCGGGGTGCTCGCCGCCGCCGTCGCGGCGGCGGTGCTTGCGGTGGCGGGCTGCGCGGCCACCCCGTCGGCGGGTACCGGAGGCTTCGTCACGGGGGATGGCTCGATCACCGTTGTCGACCCCGGCCAGCGGCGGCAGGCCCCGGTGATCTCCGGCACCACCCTCGACGGCCGGCAGTGGAGCAGCGATGCTGCCGCCGGCACCGTGATCGTCTACAACGTCTGGGGCTCCTGGTGCCAGCCCTGCCGGGCCGAGGCGCCCGCCCTGCAGGCTGTGGCCGAGGCGACCGCCGACCGGGCGGTCTTCGTCGGCCTCAACACCCGTGACCTCGATCCGGCCGCCCCGCGCGCCTTCGTCCGCGCCTTCGACATCACCTTCCCCAGCCTCTTCGATCCCGACGGCAGCCTCCTGCTCGCCTTCGCGGGGGAGTTGCCGCCCAGCGCCATCCCCAGCACGCTGATCGTCGACGCCGAGGGACGGATCGCGGCCCGGGTGGTCGGCACCACCACCGAGGCGACCCTGCGGGGTCTCATCGACGACATCGCGGGCGGCACGTGATGGTGCCCCTGGAACTCGCCGACTGGGCCCGCGAAGCGGTGGGCGGCTCGATGCTGCT
>JAEYUH010000167.1 GCA_023432725.1 Actinomycetes bacterium
CGCCGAAGCTCGTCGACTCCTCGGCGATCATGACCACGCCGGGCACGCGCTCGTAGAGGTGCTTGTTGACGTAGCGCAGGAAGTCGATGGCCTCGAGGTTCTCGTTGCCGCCGTAGATGTTCGGCACCCATTCGCCCGGCTCACGCGAGTAGTCCAGGTAGAGCATGGAGGCGACCGCGTCCACCCGCAGTGCGTCGATGTGGAACTCCGTCACCCAGTACAGGGCGTTGGAGACCAGGAACGACTTCACCTCGTTGCGGCCGTAGTTGAAGATGTAGGTGCCCCAGTCCTTGTGTTCGCCCTGGCGGGGGTCGGCGTGCTCGTACAGCGCCGTCCCGTCGAATCGGCCCAGCGCCCACTCGTCCTTCGGGAAGTGGCCGGGAACCCAGTCGAGGATGACGCCGATGCCGGCCTGGTGCAGCCGGTCGACCAGGTAGCGGAACTCGTCGGGTCGGCCGAGCCGTGACTGCGGCGCGAAGTAGTTGGTGACCTGGTAGCCCCAGGACGGCTCGAAGGGGTGTTCGGTGACCGGCATGAACTCGACGTGGGTGAACCCCTGCCAGGTGACGTACTCGACGAGTTCCTCCGCGAGTTCGAGGTAGGTCTTGCCCTTGCGCCAGCTGCCCAGATGCACCTCGTAGATCGACATCGGCTCGCGGTGCGGCACCGACTTGCGACGCCGATCCATCCACTCGTCGTCGGCCCACAGGTACTTGCTGGTGTAGACGATGGACGAGTTCGCCGGCGCCTGCTCGGCGAAGAAGGCCATCGGGTCCACCTTCTCCCGCCAGGTCCCGTCGCGCCCCAGGACGTTGTACTTGTAGAGCGCGCCGGTGCCGATGCCCTCCACGAAGAGCGTCCACACCCCCGATCCGGGGATCAGGTGCATGGCGTCACCGCTCCAGTAGTTGAAGTCGGCGTTCAGCCTGACCTCGGCCGCATTCGGCGCCCACACCGCGAACCGGGTGCCGTGCACCTCGCCGCGCTCTTCGTCGATCAGCGTCACCTCGTGCGCGCCCAGGCGCCGCCAGCACTCGGTATCGCCCCCGTTGTGGAAGCCCTCGAGGTCCCAGCCGGTGAGGCCGCCGTTCACGTCGTACGCCATCTGATCTCCTCAGTCCGCTCTTGTGACATCTTCGACCGCCGACAGGGGGATCCGCACCCAGTCGGGACGATTCCGCAATTCGTAGCCCACTTCGTAGAGCATCCGATGCACCTCGTAGGCGCGCAGCAGCGCCGGATCCGAGCCCTGCGCGCCGTAGCCGGCCAGGAAGGCCGCCCTGGCGGCCCTGGCCCAGGCGGTGGCCGCCGCGCCGTCCGGGTCGGGGTGCGCCGCCCGGGCGTAGTCGATCGAGCGCAGCAGCCCCGCGACATCGCGCCAGACGGAGTCGAAGGCGCGGCGCTGGTCGAGCGGGACGCCGGGTTCGCCCTCGAAGTCGATCACCCGCCACCCGTCGGGGGTCAGCAGGGCCTGGCCGAGATGGAAGTCGCCGTGCACCCGCTGGGTGGCTACCGGCTGGTCGCCGGCCGGGCTGAGGAGGGACGCCAGCACCGCCCGCCGGGCAGCCAGGTGCGGGCTGGCCGCCACAGCCTCGGCGAGGCCGGCGTCGAATCGCTCCTGGAGTGCTGCCCGGTCGGTGGTGGCGGTGCCGAATGCCTCGGCGAGACCGGCATGGATCTCTCGCAGCACCCGGCCGAGCGCGGCGAGCTCCTCGTCGATCGGGGTTCCCGCGGCGCAGGCGGCGGTGGCGTACTCCCAGCCGTCGGCGGCCTGCGGCAGGAACTCCGAGACCACTGCCAGGTCGTACCCGTGCCCGGACAGCACGCCGTACAGCCGTGGCACCTGCCGGCCGTCCAGCGCCCCGAGCAACTCGGGGTCGGGGTTCGCGCCCGGTTCGAGCAGCCGGTAGACCTTCACGAGCAGATCGTCGGCGATGAGCGTGGAGTTGCTCTGCTCGGCGGTGGAGACCCGAATCGAGGACGGGGCGGTGGCGGGCCGGGAGATCCACCTCATGCCGGGCGGCGGGGCGTCGACGAGCACGCTCAGCAGCGCCGCCATCGCGGTCGGTGAGGCGGGTGCGTCGACCACGTCCACCTCGCCGAGCCCCGGCAGCTCGGTGGTGGTCACGAGAGCGGCCGACTCGGCGGTGCCGACCGGAAGGTAGCCCACCAGCAGGTGGTAGGTGGCGCTGCCGTCCGGGCCGGTGACTGTGGCGAGCTCGGAGCGCACAGCGGGGAGCGAGCCCGGTGGGGTGTACCACTCGAGGGCGCGAACGCCCGCCAGCTCGCCGCCGGCCTTGGCGGCGTACCAGCGTGCCCCCGGGAGGTACTCCGACCAGCCAGCCACGCCGACCTCAGGGACGGTCGAGCACGTGGAGGATGTGGGCGGGGTGGGCGGGGGTGAGCCGGACGAAGTTCCGCTCGCCCCAGGTGAAGGTGGCCCCCGTCAGCTCGTCGCGCAGCGTCACGGCGTCGCCCCCGGGCAGTCCGGGCGCGGTCAGGTCGAGGTAGACGTCGCTCTCCACCTGGTTGTGCTGGTCGAGGCTGCAGATCACGATCACCGTGTCGTCGCCGTCGGTCTTGGAGTAGGCGATGACCTGGTCGTGCGGGGCGCGGTGGAAGGTCACCTGCCGCAACTGCTGCAACGCGGGGTGGTCGCGCCGGATCTGGTTCAGCCGGCCGAGCAGCAGGCTGAGGTTCGGCTCGACGCTGAAGTCGCGGGGCCGGAACTCGTACTTCTCCGAGTTGCGGTACTCCTCGCCGCCGGGCTTGAGCGGCTCGTGCTCGAACAGCTCGTAGCCGGAGTACACCCCCCAGGACGGCGACATCGTCGCCGCGAGGATGGCCCGGATCGCGAAGGCTGCCGGGTTCCCGGTCTGCAGGTAGGCAGGGTTGATATCGGGGGTGTTGACGAAGAAGTTCGGACGGTAGAACGCGTCCATCTCGTGGGAGAGCTCGGTGAGGTACTCCTCGAGTTCCCACTTCTCGTTGCGCCAGGTGAAGTAGGTGTACGACTGGTGGAAGCCGATCTTGCCCAGGGCGTGCATCATCTCGGGCTTGGTGAAGGCCTCGGCCAGGAACAG
>JAEYUH010000192.1 GCA_023432725.1 Actinomycetes bacterium
CCAGGGGAATCAGCAGTACGGGCAGTGGGGACCCCAGCCGGGTCAGCAGCCGCCGGATCCTGCGCAACTGTGGGGTCCGCCGCGCGAGGATCAGCCCCGAACCCCGGACGGGCCGTCGGCTAACGGCTGAGCCGGCTCACCTCGGTTTGCGCGGGGTCGGCGAGCCGAAGACGATCTCGTCCCAGGATGGCACCCTGGCGCGCTTGCGCTTCGCCTTGGCCGGCTTCGGCTCCTCGCCGCCGCCCTCGAGCAGGCTCGGCTGCTCGGCTTCGTCGGTCTCGTCCCGGGACGACGGTTCCTCGTCGCCCGGCTCGGCCGGGGCCTGCTCCTGCTCGGGGGGCGGCTCGTGAAGGACGGGGGACGCCGGCTGGCCCGCGTCGTGGCGGACGAGGCCGGAGTAGATCTGCACCGAGTCCTCATCGAAGCCGGACAGCATGTCGTAGAGCACGTCGATGCCGCCGGTCGGGTTGGTCACGATGTCGTAGACCCCGTTCACCTCGGTGAGTTCGGCCTCGGAGTACGCGTCGTCACCGAAGCCGTCCTCCTCGTCGAGGTCGATCGGCTCGGTGTCCTCCGGCGGCGGTCCCGGCTGGACCACCCGCACCAGCGCCAGGTCGTCGTTGAGGCCGACTGTCGGCTCCGCCTCGTCCGGCTGCGAAGGGTTCGTGGCCGACTCGACCGCAGGCGGGTGCAGCCCGAGCAGCCAACGGGCATCGTCGTTGTCGGCGACTGAGAACCGGCCCGCCTGGTCGTAGACGAAGTGGGCGTCCCGTTCCTGGCGGCCACCCGCCCAGGTGACGCGGATCGCCCACCGCCGGCCCTCGAGCTTCCAGGCGTCCCACCGGAGTGTGTCCGGGTCCACCTGGCGGGGCAGCAGGCGATCGCTGACCACCTCGCTGAGCGTGCGATGCGCAATGGTCTCGCCGCCGCGGCGGGCCGGGTGGCTCTGTGCCAGGCCCGCGATGAACTCGCGCTCGGCGAGCACGGGGACGGCGAACGGTTCGACCCGTGCCGGGTCCATCCCGGTGGCGCGCGCGACCTCGTCGACGGATTCCCCAGCCCTGATCCGGTTCTGGATCTCCCTCGGCGAGAGAGCACTGTCTGCCATGTACGTCTCCAGGTGCGGGTGCGCGATTGTCTTGCTGGGTAACCTACCAAGGTCGCCGCGGTTCCGACCCCAACGCGGCCGCTCCAATCCCCGATCCACCCCAGCCGACGCGCGTGTGCGCAGGACGATTGGAGGGCGTTGGCGGCATGTGATATGCATGCTCCGCACAACGCGGCAAAGGCAGTATGACCGGGCGCTTCCGGGCGACCTGGCGGAATGGATGGACAACGGATGGCAACGGATTACGACGCCCCTCGCAAGTCTGACGAAGAGAGCGAAGACAGCATTGAGGAGCTCAAGACCCGGCGCAACGACAAGAACTCCGGCAAGGTCGACGAAGACGAGGTCGAGGCGGCGGAAACCTTCGAGTTGCCCGGTGCCGACCTGTCCCACGAGGAGCTGACCGTCCGGGTCCTCCCGCGCCAGGCCGACGAGTTCACCTGCGCGTCATGCTTCCTGGTGAAGCACCGCAGCCAGATCGCAGAGGAGAAGAACGGCCAGTTCTACTGCGTGGACTGCGCGGGCTGAGCCCGGCTCACCGACGCGCGCGGCGCGGTGCCGGCTCTCCCAGCACCCGCTCCCACGAGCGTGCCGCGAACCTGTTGACGACGACGGTGGCGACAGCCATGCCCGCGGCGCTGGCCACCGTCCACGCGAGCAACCTGCGGGTGGACGCCTGCGGGTCGTCGATGGCGGGCGGCTCGTCGCCGGTCGCGGCGCGCCAGACGCCTTCGAGTGCCTTGTTCACCGCGACCGCGGCAGCCGCGCCCACGGCGCCGGCGTACAGGTTCCACATGAGCTTGCGCGGGGTGAGCATCGCGATCCCTTCCACACTGTGACGTGCAGCCATCCTAAGTCGGCTAGGTTTCTGGGGTGAGCTACCGCGAACGACTTTGGGTCCCGGCTTCCTGGTGGGGCATCGGGCTGTTCTTCGCCGTCAGCTTCACCACAGCCGTCGGGTTCGCGGTGTCACCCGCTGTCAGCGCCATATCCGGGCTGGTCACCGCCGCCGCGGTCGCGGGCGCCCTGCTGTGGTACGGCTCCGTGCCGATCGTGGTGGACGAGCGTGGACTGACCGCCGGCCGCTCGGTGCTGGAGTGGGAGTGGCTGGGGGATGTGAAGCCGCTCGACGCGTCCGCCACCCGGAAGCTGCTCGGGGCCGAGTCCGACAGGGCTGCCCACCTCGTCGTCCGCGGGTACCTTCGCACCGCGGTGCGGGTAGAGGTGGCCGACCCGGCCGATCCGCATCCGTACTGGCTGGTCTCGACCCGGCGTCCGCGCGAGCTCGCCGCCGCCGTGGTCGCCGCGCGAAGTAGCATGCAGCGATGACCGACGGCGCAGAACGACTGGTGGTCGGGGTCCGGGTGCTCGACCCGGAGATCCCGCTGCCGCGGTACGCCCGACCCGGCGACGCCGGTGCCGACCTGGCCACTGCCGAGGAGTGCACCCTGCAGCCGGGGGAGCGGCGGCTGGTCCGAACCGGTATCGCCGTGGCGATTCCGGACGGCTGGGTGGGCCTTGTGCATCCCCGCTCCGGGCTCGCCGCCCGGCACGGGCTCACGATCGTGAACGCACCGGGTACCGTCGACGCCGGCTACCGGGGCGAGATCATGGTCTGCCTGCTGAACACCGACAGCTCCCGTCCGGTGCACGTCAGCAAGGGCGACCTGATCGCGCAACTGGTGCTGCAGCGGGTCGGCTGGGCGTCCTTCGCCCCGACCGACGAACTGCCGTCCAGCGCCAGGGGGAGCGGCGGCCACGGCTCGACCGGGGGCATCCGCCACTGGGAGCAGACACAGCAGGAAACACAGGAGAGAGCACAGTGATGTTTGGGCGCAAGCGCACGCGCGACCAGGCCGGTGAGCCCGCCGCCGACGAAGCGGTGACCGTCGAGGCGGCAGCCGAGGAGCAACCCGGCGACGGGGACGGCGTCGACGAGGACCTCCCCGAGGCCGTTGAGGACGACCCCGCCGAGCTTGCCGAGGACGACACGGAAGGCG
>JAEYUH010000258.1 GCA_023432725.1 Actinomycetes bacterium
TGAGCTTGGTGCGCACCACGGTGTTGCCCTTGCCCGGCTTGTGGTGCTGGAACCAGACCACGCTCCACAGCTGCCCGTCCAGGTCGAGCACCATGCCATTCTTCAGATCGTTGGTGGAGACCACGTCTGTCCGCCCCTCGTTTGTTCCTCGGCTTTGCGACCAGACAGTCTATTCGCTGGCCACCGCGCCACGCACATCGAAGCCTGGCGGCTCACCTGACCGGCGCGATCGCGCGGTAGGCGTCGACAAGGGTGACCTCGGGCGGGTCGGTGACGACGGCCGGTCTGGCGAGCCCGCGCAGCAGGACGAACCGCAGGCTCCTGCCCCGCGCCTTCTTGTCCAGGCTCATCGCCGCGCGAAGGTCGGGCCAGGCGCTCGCCTCGTAGCGCACCGGCAGGCCGGCGGCCCGCAGCACGTCGCGGTGCCGGTGCACGAGGGCGTCATCGATCAGGTCCAGCCGGCGGGCGAGTTCGGCGGCGAACATCATGCCCACGCTGACCGCCTGTCCGTGGCGCCAGCCGAAACCCTCGTGCCGCTCGATGGCGTGACCGAGAGTGTGGCCGTAGTTCAGGGCCTCCCTGCCGATGTCGGTGCCGTCACCGGTCCGTTCCCGCAGGTCGGCCGACACCACCGCCGCCTTCACGGCGACCGCGCGCCGGATCAGCATCGCCTGGCGCTCGGAGGGCCGGATCGCCTCCTGCGGGTCGGCCTCGAACGCGCCAAGGATCTCTGGATCGGCGATGAACCCGCACTTGAGCACCTCGGCGAAGCCGGAGCGCAGCTCGGACTCGGCGAGGGTGTCGAGGAAGTCGAGGTCGCCCAGCACCGTGAACGGCTCGTGGAAGGCGCCGACAAGGTTCTTGCCTGCCGGCAGGTTGATCCCGGTCTTGCCGCCGACCGCCGCGTCCACCATCGCCAGGACGGTGGTCGGCATCGCGATGTAGCGCACTCCCCGCAGCCAGGTGGCGGCGACGAAGCCCGCCAGGTCGGTGGTGGCCCCACCGCCCAGGCCGAGGACCGCGTCCGACCTGGTGAAGCCGGCGGCCGCCAACTGCTCCCAGCAACGGGTCAGGGTCTGGGGGGTCTTGGCCTTCTCCGCCTCGGGGACGGCAAGCAGGGTCACCTGCTGGTCGAGGCCGGCCGTGACGCGGGACGCCAGCGTGGTGAGCGGGGCGGGGTGGATCACCGCTACCCGCTCGACGCCGTCGAGGAACTGCGGAAGGAGGGTCGAGACTCCGCTGTCGATCAGCACCTGGTAGGGCTGCTCGGCAAGGACGTCGATCGGCTCCCAGGTCACCATGCGTCGTCCTCCCATGCCTGCCGAACACGGTCCACCGCACGTGCCACATCCAGCCGGTCGGTGTCGATCCGGACCGTGGCGACCTCTGAGTACCACGGGTCGCGCTCCCGCAGCAGCGCGGCCAGCCGGCTGCGAACGGCGACAAGGGTCTCCATACCCAGCGCGGCCATCCCCAGTCTACGGCTGGCCTGCGCTGCGGAGACCTGGAGCCACACCACCGGACGCCCGGCCAGCGCGGCGCGGACCGCGGGCCTGGCGACCGCCGCGCTGCCCAGCGCGATCAGCCCTGGACGCTCCAGTGAAGCCAGGCAGATCGCGGTCTCGGCGGCGGCGATCCGCTCGGGCGGCAGACTGGCCCAGGCCTCGGGGAGGCTCAGCCCCAGCTCGGTCACAAGCAACTCGTCGGTGTCGGTGAACTCCGCGCCCACCTGCCCGGCGACCGCCCGCCCCAGCGTCGACTTGCCGGCTGCGGGCGGCCCGACGAGGACGAGTTGGTGGCCCGTCACCACAGACGCTTCTCCGCCAGCCGGGCGAGGTAGCCGTCGAGGTTGCGCCGGGTCTCGGCCACCGAGTCCCCACCGAACTTCTCCAGCACCACCTCGGCGAGCACGAGGGCGACCATCGCCTCCGCGACCACCCCGGCGGCCGGCACCGCACACACGTCCGAGCGCTGGTGGTGGGCGGCGGCGGCCTCGCCGGTGGCGACGTCGACCGTGCGCAGCGCCCGCGGGACGGTGGCGATCGGCTTCATCGCCGCCCGCACCCGCAGCGGCTCGCCGTTGCTCATCCCGCCCTCGGTGCCACCGGACCGGTTCGACACGCGGGTCACCCGTCCGTCGCCGGGCACCATCTCGTCGTGCGCCAGCGAGCCGCGGGTGGCGGCGAGGGCGAACCCGTCGCCGACCTCGACACCCTTGATCGCCTGGATCCCCATCAGCGCCGCGGCCAGTCGGGCGTCGAGCCTGCGGTCCCACTGGGAGTGGGAGCCGAGGCCGGGCGGCAGTCCGTATGCCAGCACCTCGACCACCCCGCCCAGAGTGTCGCCCTCCTTGCGGGCCAGCTCGACCTCGTCCTGCATCCTGGCGCTGGTCGCGGTGTCGAAGCAGCGGACCGGGTCGGCGTCCACAGCGGCCAGTTCCTCGGGCAGCGGCAGCCGTTCGGACTCGCTGGTCACGCTGCCGAGCGCCACCACGTGGCTGAGGACGCTGATCCCCGCGGCCTGGGCGAGGAAGTGCGCGGCCACCCGTCCGATCGCCACCCGGGCGGCGGTCTCCCTGGCGGAGGCCCGCTCGAGGATGGGCCTGGCCTCGTCGAAGTCGTACTTCTGCATCCCGGCCAGGTCGGCGTGGCCGGGCCGGGGGCGGGTGAGGGCGGCATTGCGCGCCAGGGCCTGGAGTTCCTCCGCAGGCACCGGGTCGGGCGCCATCACGGTCTCCCACTTGGGCCACTCGGTGTTGCCGATCATGATCGCGACCGGGGAGCCGAGGGTCTCGCCGTGCCGGATGCCGGCCAGCAGGGTGACCTCGTCGGCTTCGAACTTCATCCGGGCTCCCCTGCCCAGTCCCAGGCGGCGGCGCGCGAGCGCGTCCGAGATGTCGTGGCTGGTGACCGAAACGTGCGCCGGGATGCCCTCGACGGTGGCGACGAGGGCGCGTCCGTGAGACTCGCCGGCGGTGAGGAAGCGGAGCATGGCGGTCAGTCTGCCATGCCCGCCGTCAGCACTTCTTGCGGTTCTCGTCGCTGGCCCGGCACCACTCGTTCAGCTTCTGCCGGCTGGCATTGTGGCCCGCGAGGGTCTCGTTGAACTCAGTCTCGCCGGTGTCGAGGTTGACCGCCACGAAGAACAGCCAGTCGCCCTCGGCGGGGTTGACGGCGGCCTCCATCGACCTGCGGCCGGGGGCGCTGATCGGTCCCGGCGGGAGGCCCTTCTTCAGGTAGGTGTTGTACGGCGAGTCGATCTTGCGTTGCTCGGCGCTGGTGAAGACCTTGCCGGACTCGTTGACGATGTAGTGGATGGTCGAGTCCATTTCGAGCTTCATCCCGTCGGCGAGCCGGTTGTAGATCACCCGGGCGACCTTGGGGCGGTCCTCGTCGCGACGCACCTCGCGCTCGATGATGCTGGCGATGACCAGGGCCTGGTAGGCGTTGACGTCATTGCGCTTCGCGGCGGCCTGGAAGTCCAGGCCCTTGGCCACCTGGTTGAACTGGCCGGTGGCGAGCTTGATCACGGATGCCGCTGTCGGGTCGGCGGGGAGTTCGTAGGTCTCGGGGAACAGGAAGCCCTCGGCGGAGTTCTTGGCCCACTTCGGCAGGCCGAGCTTCTTCCAGTCCTTCAGCGCCTTGTTGAACTCCTTCTCGGGGATCTGGGTGGCCTTCGCCATCTGCTGCACCTGGACGCTGAGCCGCTGGCCCTCGGTGAGTGTCATCCGGACCCGGATGATGTTGGCGGGATCGAGCAGCATCGACAGGGCGAGCTTGGCGGGGATCTGGGTCTTCAGCCGGTACCGGCCGGCCTGGATCTTCTTCGAGTCGGCATTGGCCGCCGCCTCCCTGTCGAAGGACTTGGCGGTCTTGATGACGTCGTGCTCGACCAGCAGGTCGGCGATCGCCGCCAGCGTGGTGCCCTTGGCGATCGTCACCTCGACCGGGGCCACTCCCTCGCCGATGTAGTCCTCGGCGGTCCGGAACTGCAGCCAGGCGGTCTGGACCCGGTCCGACAGCAGAGAAACGCCGGCCACGAGGACACCGACGCTGAGCAGGACGGCGGCCGCGCTGCGCAGCCGCAGCCACACCTCCTTGCTGCTGATCCGTCCGGTCTCCGAATCGCGCAGGTTGCGGGTCAGCCATCCCATCGACTACTTGCCCTCCCGTGAAGTCCTGGCGTCTGGGCCACCCTACTCGACGCCGTCCCGCCTCCGGCGCTGACGGGCCGGGTCAGCCGCACTTGGCGCGGTTGGCCTCGCTGGCACCGCACCACTCCTGTAGCTCCGCGACCGCCTGCTGGTGCTCTGCGTAGGTGGAGCTGAACCTTGTCTCGCCGGTGTCGAGGTTGACGGCGACGAAATAGAGCCAGTCCCCCTCGGCGGGATCGATGGCCGAGGCGAGCGCCGCCTCTCCCGGCGAGGAGATCGGCCCCGGCGGCAGCCCTTTGTGCTTGTACGTGTTGTACGGGGAGTCGCTGCGTCGATCCTCGGCCGAGGTCCACACCGAGCCCCGGTCCCCAGTGGCGAAGTGCACGGTGGAGTCCATCTGGAGCGGCATGTCCTCGTCGAGCCGGTTGTAGATCACCCGGGCTACCTTGGGACGGTCCTCGGCGCGGGCCACCTCCCGCTCGACGATGCTCGCGACGATCAACGCCTCGTACTGGCTGACCGACTGCGCCTCGGCACCGGCGGCGAAGCCGAGCTCGTCGGTGACCTGCTCGAACCGTGCGGTGGCGAGCTGGATCATGGCGGCGGCGTCCACCGGGTCGGGCAGCTCGTAGGTGTCCGGGAACAGGATGCCCTCCGGGTTGCCGTCGGCCCAGTCCGGCAGGCCGAGCGGCTCGGGCGCCTCCAGCAACTCCTCGAAGCTGCTGGCGGGCAGGCCGCTGGCAGCCGCCATCGCGTCGACGTGGTCGGCGAGCCAGCCACCTTCGCGCAGCACGAAGGTGTTGCGCTGCACGTTGGCCGGGTCGAGCAGCATCTCGACGGCGGTGCGGGCGGGGATCTGGCTGCGCAGCCGGAAGGTTCCGGCCTGGATCGTGGCGGCGCCGGGCACCTCGCCGGCCGCCTTGACGAAGGCGGTGGCGGAGGCGACCACGTCGGCCTCGGTGAGCAGCTCGCCGATCCGGGTCAGGCTGGCGCCCTTGGGGATGGTGACCACCACCTCGCCGCCGCCCGGTCCTGGATAGTCGGCGACCTCGAACCAGCCGCTCACCGCGTCGCGGGCGAACACCCAGCCGACGCCGGCACCCCCGAGGATCACCACCAGCGAGACCAGGACCGCGATCCAGCCGCGTCCGCGTCCCCGGCGGTCGGTGCCGTCCTCGTCGGGTTCGAGGGCGCGGCGGGCGGTCATGGCAGTTCTCCTGGCGGTTGGCCGGTGGCACGCTCCAGGTCGAGCGCACCCTCCAAGATAGCCACGGCTGCCGCCTGGTCGATCACCCCACGCTGCCGCCGGGTGTT
>JAEYUH010000314.1 GCA_023432725.1 Actinomycetes bacterium
TTCGCCACCGCCACCACGCCCTGCGGGGTCACCGTGTCGGTGATGGTCGCCAGGTTCTGCTCGCTGACCGCGTAGTAGGGAACCCCCGCCGCCTTGGCGGCGTCCAGCAGGTCCTGGTTGGCCAGGACCGCGTCCCACCGGAAGTACACCTCCTCGACGACTCCCTCGGCGGCCAGCGCCTCACGGACGGCCTGGCGGCCCTCCACGAGGAACATGCCGGTCTCGTCGCGCTGCGCGCGGCGCTGCAGGGCCCGCGCCGCCCGCAGGGTGGCCTGACTGGGCTCGGGCAACTGGATCGGCGCGACGGTCATCGACGCACACCTCCGGATCTAGGGCAATTGGTTCCAGCGCGGTCACGCGAGAGCGGACCGCGCTGGAAGAGAGTCAGACGGATCAGGCGGCCTCGGCCTGATTCGCCTTGGCCAGGTCGACCAGCGCGGTGAACGCCTTGGGGTCGTTGACGGCCAGTTCGGCCAGGATCTTGCGATCCACCTCGACGCCGGCGTTCTTCAGGCCGCTGATAAATCGGTTGTAGGTGATGCCACCCTCGCGGGCCGCGGCGTTGATCCGCTGGATCCACAGCGCACGGAAGTCACCCTTGCGGGCGCGACGGTCGCGGTAGCTGTAGGTGTAGCTGTGGAGCAGCTGCTCCTTGGCCTTGCGGTAGAGCCGCGAGCGCTGGCCGCGGTACCCCGCCGCCTGGTCGAGGACCTCCCGACGCTTCTTCTGCGCGTTGACTGAACGCTTCACGCGTGCCATGACTATTTACTCCTTGAAGAAATCGATCGGGGGTCAGTTGGCCTTGTAGCTGCCCAGGAGACGGCGCGCCTTCTTGGCATCGCCCTTGGCGACTACCGCATCTCCGGCCAACCGACGGGTCCGGGTGCTCGGCTTGTGCTCGTTGAGGTGCATCTTGCCGGCCTTGCGGTGCATAACCTTCCCGGAGCCGGTCACGCGAAAGCGCTTCTTGGCCCCGGAGTGGGTCTTCATCTTGGGCATGGTGTCTGTTTCCTTCTCCTGGTGTTACAGCTCGACGTCCGGGTCCATGTTGTCGGCCGGACCCCGCTTCTTCCTTGTCACCGGGGCGGCCTGGTGGGCGGCCCGCAGCTCGGCCTGTTCAGTGCGCTCGGCCTCCGCCGCCTCGGCGCGGGACGCGGCCCTCGCGGCCTTCGCGGCCTCGATCTCGACCTTCGCCTCGGTCTTCTTGCGGGTCGGCGAGAGCACCATCAGCATGTTGCGGCCGTCCTGCTTGGGCGCGGACTCGATGTAGCCGTCCTCGGCCACATCGTCGGCCAGCTTCTTGAGCAGGTTGAACCCCAGCTCGGGGCGGCTCTGCTCGCGGCCGCGGAACATGATGGTGATCTTGACCTTGTCGCCGGCCTTGAGGAAGCGCACGACGTGACCCTTCTTGGTCTCGTAGTCGTGGCTGTCGATCTTGGGCCGGAGCTTCATCTCCTTGATGACAGTGTTGGTCTGGTTGCGGCGCGACTCCCGCGCCTTCTGGGCCGCCTCATACTTGAACTTGCCGTAGTCCATGAGCTTGGCCACCGGGGGACGCGCCATCGGCGCCACCTCAACCAGGTCGAGGTCAGCCTCGCGGGCAAGCCGCAGGGCATCCTCGATCCGCACGATGCCGACCTGTTCGCCGGCAGGGCCGACCAGGCGCACCTCGGAGACATGGATGCGTTCGTTGATACGCGGTTCAGTGCTGATGAGTCCTCCAAAGGATCACGGTTTGCGGTCCGGACAAACGAGAAGGGCCCCCGCGCACGCGAAGACCCTGAAGGCGTGGTCCGCAACGACCACGGATACCGACCCGGCACCTTTCGGCGACCAAGGTGGGAGTTTCAGGACTCCACTTCGTGGGGCCAGCCTCGGCTGACCGACGACCCAGTGTAACAGCAGGCGCCCGCGCGGGGCACATCGCGACCCGTCCCCGCTGACCGGACACTTCTCGCCGCCGTCGGCCGGTTCAGTCCACCGTGTCGGGGGCGGCGGCCTGCGCGAGCCAGCCGAAGCCGCCGTCGCCGAGCTCGACCAGCCGCCGTCCGGCAGCCAGCTGGGTGATCAGGTCGCCCTCGATGACCAGGGACGCCGGCCCGGCCAGGTCGACCACTATCGCCACCGAGCCGGTCTCGACGGCGGTTGCCGCCACATCGTCCAGGGTGCACGGGACGGGACGGGCGGACGGCTGCCAGGCCTGCAGCGCGTCCAGCCCCGTGAACACCGGCAGCCCGGTGCTGCCGTCACCGCCGCGGACCTGGAGGGCCGAGAGGTCGCCGTCGGGGTCCGGTGCGATCGGCAGCAGCAGGCGGGCGCCGCACAGCGCCGCCACTGCGCGGGGGTACCCCAGCGGGTCGGGGCCGTCGGCGGCGGCCACCAGCCGGCGCACGTCGGGGTCGGCCTCGCCCCGGTCGCCGGCGAACGAGGAGCTGGGGCTGCCGAGGGTCTTCACGAAGGCGTCCCGGCGTGCTCCTGCCACAGCCTGCGCAGGTCGTCGACGGCGGCGCGGGCGCGGTCGCCGTCCACCCGCTGCAGGGCGATCAGCGGACGGCTGCCCGGCTCCTGGGTGATCAGCACGTAGGCCCACGGGTCGTGCGCGGTGAACCGGAAGCCCTCGATCTGCGACCAGGGGATCCGGTGCCTCCGCGGCCCGTTGCCGACGACCAGCCCCTCGGCATCGGCCCGCACCGTGCTGAGCGCGATGCCGAGCATCACGGCGATCATGACGAGGATGAAGAAGACAAGGGTGGCCAGCTGCTCACCCGTGAACAGCACCTGGATGTTGGCGGGCAGCAGTTGCCAGCCGATGGCGGCGGCGAACACCAGCACCGCCGTCAGCCCCACCGCCATCACCAGCGTCGCGCGGGGGCGGTACACCCGGGTCATCGCTCAGATCCGGCAGGCGTGGATCGACGTGACGAGGATGCCATCCGCGCCGGTGGCCCACAGGTCGTCCATGATCTGCTGGGCCTGGTCGCGCGGGATCATCGCGCGGACCGCCACCCAGCCGGCCTTGGCCAGCGGCGAGACCGTCGGGGAGTCGATCCCCGGGGTGATGGCGCAGGCGGCCTGCAGGTTCTGCTCGGACACGTTGTAGTCGACCATCAGGTAGTTCCGGGCGGTCATCACCCCGCCGAGGCGGCGCTTGAGCAGGTCCAGCCCCGCCGGCTCCGCGCTCCCCCTGTGCTGGATCAGGATCGCCTCCGACTCCAGGATCGGCTCGCCGAACAGCTCAAGGCCTGCCCGCTTCAGCGTGCTGCCGGTCTCGACCACGTCGGCGATCACGTCCGCCACCCCGAGCCGCACCGAGCTCTCGACGGCCCCGTCCAGCTTGATCAGGCGGGCCGACACCCCCGCGCGCTCCAGGTGGGCGGCGACCAGGCCGGGGTAGGAGGTGGCGATCCGCTTCCCCGCCAGCCCGGCGAGGTCCAGGCCGGAGCCGGACGGCGCCGCGAACCGGAACCGGGTGGCCCCGAAGCCGAGCGAGAGCACCTCGGTGGCCTCCGCGGCCGAGTCGAGCAGCATGTCGCGGCCTGTGATGCCGAGGTCGAGGGTGCCCTCCCCCACGTAGACGGCGATGTCGCGCGGCCGCAGGTAGTAGAACTCGACGCCGTTGGCCTCGTCGATCAGGACGAGTTCCTTGGGGTCGTTGCGCTGCCGGTAGCCGGCCTCGCGCAGCATCTCGGCGGCGGATTCGGCCAGCGAGCCCTTGTTGGGCACGGCGATCTTCAGCAATTCGGTCCCGTTCATGTGTCTGGTGCGCCTCAGAGGTGCTCGTAGATGTCGTCGAGGTCCAGGCCGAGGGACAGCATCAGCACCTGCAGGTGGTACAGAAGCTGGCTGATCTCCTCGGCGGCCTCGTCCTTCGACTGGTACTCGGCGGCCATCCACACCTCGGCCGCCTCCTCCACGATCTTCTTGCCGATCTCGTGGACGCCGGCGTCCAGCGCGCGCACGGTCCCCGACCCCTCGGGACGGGTGGCCGCGCGGTTCGCCAGTTCGGCGAACAACGCTTCGAAGGACTTGCTCACCCGCGCATCCTAACCGTCGGCGGCCGCGGCATCGACGGACGGGTCCAGCCGCACCCCCAGCAGGGCGTCGACGGCGGCCGCCACGAGCGGCCCCGCAGCGGGGTCGTCGCCGTCGGTGCGGGCCGCCCACTCGTCCACCGCGGCCACCGCCCGCGGCGCGTCGAGGTCGTCGCGCAGCGCAGCCCTGATCGCCTCCACGACAGGCCCGGCGGGAGCGGCCGTCGGGGCGGCCACCGCCTGGCGCCAGACCTTGAGCCGCCGTTCGGCGACGGTGAGGTCGGCGGTGGTGAACTCCCAGTCGGCGCGGTAGTGCCGGGCGAGCAGGGCCAGCCGAATCGCCATCGGGTCGAAGCCCTCCACGATCAGGTTGCTGACGAAAACAAGGTTGCCCAGCGACTTGCTCATCTTCTCCCCGGCCAGGCCGACCATCCCGACGTGCAGGTAGGCCCTGGCGAACGGCTCGCCGGTGATGGCGGTGGCCTCCGCAGCGCACATCGGGTGGTGTGGGAAGGCGAGGTCGTTGCCGCCCGCCTGCACGTCGAAGGCGGGCCCGAGGGTGCTGACCGCCAGCGCGGTGCACTCGATGTGCCAGCCAGGGCGGCCCCGGCCGAGGGGCGAGGCCCAGGCCGGCTCGCCGGGACGGGCCACCCGCCAGGCCAGGCAGTCCAGCGGGTGCCGCTTGCCGGGCCGGTCGGGATCGCCGCCACGCTCGGCGAACAGCGCGAGCGCCTCGTCCGCGGGCAGCCCGCCCAGGTCGAGGTCGGCCACCTCGAAGTACCAGTCGGGGTACTCGGGGTCGTCCACCTGGTACAGCCGTCCCGTCCGCTGCAGGTCCTGCAGGGCCGCGATGATCACCGGCAGGCTCTCGACGACGCCGAGATAGGGGTCGGGCGGCAACACCCGCAGGGCCGCCATGTCGGCGCGGAACAGGTCGGTCTGGTCGTGCGCGAGATCCGTCCAGTCGACCCCGGTGGCACTCGCCCGCTCCAGCAGCGGGTCGTCCACGTCGGTGACGTTCTGCACGTAGTGGAGCCGGTGGCCGCAGTCCAGCAGCGCGCGGTTCAGCAGATCCACCGCGACGTAGGTGAAGGCGTGGCCCAGGTGGGTGGCGTCATAAGGGGTGATGCCGCAGGCATAGACCCGCGCCGTCTGGCCGGCAGGGGCCAGCGGCACGCGAGTAGCGGACCTGCCGTCCAGCAGGTGGACGGTACCCGCCGAGGCGGGCAGCAACGGGAGGTCGGGACGGGGCCAGGCGAGCACGCTGCGCAGCCTACCGGCGGACACCCGGCGCGCACGGCCGCTGCCCGACCGCTGGAGTGGTTAGGCTGGGGCGGGCGAAAGGGGACTTGATGGGGTGGCTGGAAGCGATAGTGCTCGGGATTGTGCAGGGGTTGACCGAGTTCCTTCCCATCTCCTCCAGCGCCCACCAGTCCATCGTCGGGCAGTTGTTCCTGGGCGGGCGTGACCCGGGGGCCGCGTTCACCGCGATCACCCAGTTGGGCACCGAAACCGCCGTGGTGGTCTACTTCGCCCGCGACATCTGGCGGATCATCAAGCACTGGGCGCTGGCCCTCGTCGGACGGATCCCCCGCAACGACCCGGACGCCAGGATCGGCTGGCTGGTGATCATCGGGTCGATTCCGATCGTCGTGGCAGGGCTGCTCTTCGAGGACGCGATCGACACCTGGCTGCGCAACCTGTGGATCACCGTCGCGATGCTGGCGGGCGTCGGCATCGTGCTGTGGCTGGTGGACAGGTTCGCCCGGCACACCTACGAGCTGTCCGAACTGACCTGGCTGGACGGCATCGCGCTCGGCTTCGCGCAGGCGCTGGCGCTGATCCCTGGCGTCTCGCGCTCGGGAGCGACGATCTCCGCGGGCCTGTTCCTCGGCTACTCGCGTCCGGCGGCGACCCGCTACGCGTTCCTGCTGGCCATTCCCGCCGTCTTCGGGTCAGGCATCTACAAGCTGAAGGACCTCGGAGCCGAGACGGGCCTGGAGTGGGGGCCGACGGCGGTCGCGACGGTGGTCTCGTTCGCGGTCGGGCTCGCGGTCATCCACTGGCTGCTGCGGTACGTCAGCAAGCACAGCTTCGCCATCTTCGTCTGGTACCGGCTGGCGCTGGCCGCCGTCCTGGCCGGGTTGCTCGCGCTCGGCTACGTCCAGCCCTGCCATGCAGCGCCGACCAGTAGGTGCCAGCGGCCTCCAGGTCTCCCGCCTCGGTCTCGGGACGCTGACCTGGGGACGGGACACCCGCGCTGAGGACGCCCGCGGCCTGCTGCGCGCCTTCGTCGCGGCCGGCGGCTCGCTGATCGACACCGCCGCCGCCTACGGGGCGGGCGAGGCGGAGCGGATGATCGGCCGGATGATCCGCACCGACGTGCGCCGCGAGGACCTGGTGATCGCCACCAAGGCCGGGTTC
>JAEYUH010000043.1 GCA_023432725.1 Actinomycetes bacterium
GACGACGCCAGCACCACCAGTGCGTCCGCGACAAGGGTGAGCATCAGGAACCAGGTGGCCCAGCGGGCCCCCCGCCACACCCACACCCCGAGGAAGGTCAGCACGACGGCGTTCACCACCGCTCCCAGGGCCAGCAGGTAGCACAAGGTGTGGTTCGGCCCGGCCATCCGCGGGAACACGAACAGCAGCAGGCCCTCGATCAACCACCCGGCGACGAGGGTTCCGACCAGCACGCTGGTCAATCGGCGCCGCAGGGCGGCCCGCGACACCGCGTCGAACACCGCTGCCACCATGGAATTCAGGCTAGTCGCGGTGCCGCCGGGCCGCTGCCGAACCGGAACACCGGCTCGCCCCGGGCCCCTGCGGGATCCGGCGCGGCCCTATGATGCGACGATGGACCGCACTCTGATCGAGCTCGTCGGCTACCTCGCCTCGGCGCTCATCGTGCTCTCGCTTGCGATGTCCTCGGTGGTGCGGCTGCGGATCGTCTCGGCGGTCGGCTCGCTGGCCTTCATCATCTACGGCGCGTTGCTGCCGTCCATCCCGCTGCTCATCACCAACGTCGCCACGCTCGCCCTGAACGCCTGGTACCTGATCAAGGAGTTCTCCCCGAAGAGCGACCTCGGGGCCGTCCCGATCGACCCGGACGAGCCCTTCCTGGTCGACTTCCTGCGCTCCCACGCCGGCGACATCGCCCATTCCCAGCCCGACTTCACCAGGACGCAGCCGGACGACTTCGTGCTGCTGCTCACCCGGGCCGGGATGCCGGCCGGCGCCGTCGTCGGCGAGCCGGACGGGAAGACCCTGCGGCTGCGCCTCGACTACGTGATGCAGGCCTACCGCGACACCCAGCTCGGCGCCTGGCTCTACACCAAGGGCAAGCGCGCCTTCACCGACGCGGGGTTCACCAGGGTCGTCGCGGCGCCGTCCACCGACGTCCACTCGCGCTACCTGCGCAAGGTCGGGTTCACCGACGACGGCTATGAGCTGGCTGTGAACCTCGGCTGACCGGTTGCCGCACGGGCGGTCCTGGTTGAACAATCAACCATGGATCTCACCGGCTTCCCGCCGCTCCACCCGCTCGTCGTCCACGGCGCCGTCGTCCTGCTGCCGCTGGCCGCCCTCGGTGCGATAGCCATCGCGGTGTCCGGACGGGCCCGCAAGCGGTACGGCTCGCTGGTCGCCGTGCTCGCCGTCGTCGCCTTCGGTGCCGTGCTGGGCGCGCGGCTCAGCGGCGAGCAGCTGGCCGGGACGACGACCGGCACCGGCACCCTTGGCGCCCACATGTTCTGGGGGCTGATCGGCCCGTGGCCCGCATCGGTGCTCGCAGTGGCGGTGGTGGGCCTCGCGCTGGCCGACCGCGGACGGAAGAGCCCCGTGCTCACCACGTTCGCTGTGCTCAGCATCGTGGCCGCGCTGGCCAGTCTCGCCGTCGTGGTGTGGACGGGTCACCTGGGCGCGACAGCGGTGTGGGTCGGCTGACTCACTCGCAGTAGTGCACCTCGCCGGCCATCACCAGGTCGGGGAACTCGACACCGAGGAACCGGATCCCGTTCGGCAGCGTGAAGATCTGGCTGTCGTCGCCCAGCCCGGTGTCCTCGAGGGTGCCCTTGGGGTAGCGCTTCTTGAGCTCGGCGAAGCTGAGGGTGAGCGGAATGTCGTCCTCGATCTGCACGCCGGGACGGCTGCCCTCCAGCCCCAGCGCCCACCCGTTGAGAGTGCGGGGTGCCTTGCGTGAGGCGGAATCGGCGACGAACAGCACCGACAGGCCGTCATAGATCAGGGTGCGCTGCCAGGGGCTGGCTGAGTTCAGCTCGCACAGGATCCCCTCGACGCTCTCGTCGGGCTTGCCGAGCCCTGCGTTCAGCACCTTCTCCACCGACGCCTCCTTGGCGCCGAACTTCTGCCCCGCGATCCCGTCCCCGCTCAGCATCAGCTTGCCCGACTTCGTGGGCGTGGGGGTCGGCGTGGGCGTCGGCGTCGGCGTGGGCGTCGGAGTCGGGGTCGGAGTCAGGGACGGGGTGGGAGTCTGGGTCGGCAACGACGCGGTCGGCTCCGGCGGCTGCGTCGCGCAGGAGGAGAGCACCAGCGCCGTCGCACCGGCCACCACGACGGCGATTCCAGGGTTGAGCTTGCGCCGCATGCCGGCTCCTTCCACACCCATGGCCCGGGCGGCCACATCTGTGATTATGCCGCGCGGTGGCTCGCCTGCTGCGGACCGACCCTCGGCTGCCCGACTCTCGTCCGGCGCGTCGGCGACGGGCTACCCTGTTGCCTCCGACGGAAGGACCAGCGATGGCGACGACGAAGACGAAGAAGCGGGTCGGGATCCTGACCGCCGGAGGTGACAGCCCTGGCCTCAACGCCGCGATCCGCGGCTTCGGCAAGGCCGCGATCAGCCACTACGGCATGGAGCTGATCGGATTCCGCGACGGGATCCGCGGCCTGGTCGAGAACCGTCACTTCAACCTCGACAGCAAGGCGCTGTCCGGCATCCTCACGATCGGCGGCACGATCCTGGGCACGAGCCGGGACAAGGTGCACCGGATGGTCGTCGACGGCGAGGTCAGGGACATGCGCCAGCAGGTGGTCGAGAACTACCAGAAAGAGGGCCTCGACGCCCTCGTCCTGCTCGGCGGCGGCGGGACCGCGAAGAACGCGATGCGGCTGCACGAGATGGGCCTCAACGTCATCCACCTGCCGAAGACGATCGACAACGACATCGCCCACACCGACACCAGCTTCGGGTTCTCCACCGCCATGGAGATCGCCACCGAGGCGATCGACCGGCTGCACAGCACCGCGCACAGCCACCACCGGATCATCCTCACCGAGATCATGGGCCACCGCGCCGGCTGGCTCACCCTCGGCGCCGGCATCGCCGGCGGCGCGGACATCATCCTGCTGCCGGAGATCCCGTACTCGGTGGAGTCCGTCGCCGAGACGATCAACCGCCGCCGCGCCGGCGGCAGCAACTTCAGCGTGGTCGCGGTCGCCGAGGGCGCCCGCGACCTGGCCGACGCCGCCGACATCGCAGCCGCGGAGGCGCTCGTCAAGGCGGCGAAGACCCCCGAGGCGGTGGGCGCCGCCAAGCGGCACCTGGCCAACGTCGAGGACTCCCAGCGGGAGCACACCTTCAAGCTGGCCCGCGAATTGGAGGCGCTGACCGGGCTGGAGTCGCGGGTGTCGATCCTCGGTTACGTGCAGCGGGGCGGCACCCCGGTGGCGGCCGACCGGCTGCTCGGCTCCCGGATCGGTACCGCGGCGGCCCACCACGTCTCCAAGGGCGAGTTCGGCATCATGGTCGCCGCCCGCGGCGAGGAGACGGCCCCCGTCCCGCTGGGCGACGTGGCCGGCAACCTGAAGCTGGTCCCGCTCGACCACGAGTGGATCCAGACCGCCCGCAAGCTCGGGACGGGTCTGGGCGAGAGCTGAGCCGCTGCCGGGTGTCAGCCCGGCGGCGTAGCCTCGCCGCATGCGCTACGCGTTCCGCTCCGCTGTCACCCGCTGGAACAGCCGGGAGGACAGCTGGTACTTCGCGCACGTCCCGGTCGAGGAGGCCGACGAGATCACCAGCCTGCCGATCCCGCGCCGCGGCTTCGGCTCGCTGCGGGTCAGGGCGCAGATCGGCCAGACGGCCTGGACCACGTCGATCTTCCCCAACGGTGATGGACGCTACTCGCTGCCGCTGAAGCGCGAGGTCCGGACCAGGGAGGGCCTCGAAGAGGGCGACATCGTCACGGTGGACCTCGAACTCATCGACCTGGAACCGTGAGCGGGGCGCGGTCGAGCGCATCGGCAACCACTCTCGCGAGCGCGGCGATCGCGGTGTCGAGCTCGTCCGGGCCGGCGGTCACGAAGGACAGCCGCAGCGTCCGAGGGTCGGGGTCGGTGGCGAAGAACGGCGCCCCCGGCACGAAGGCCACCCCCGCCGCCACCGCGGCCGGCAGCAGCGCGAGCGCGTCCAGCCCGTCCGGGAGCCGCAGCCACAGGAACATCCCGCCGGCCGGCGCGTTCCAGCTCGCGTCCAGTCCGGCGAACTCCCGTGTCAGGGCAGCGAGCATGTGGTCGCGCCGGCTGCGGTACAGCGTCCGGATGGTCGGGACGTGGCGGTCGAGGAAGCCGTCGCGCACCACCTCGTAGACCAGGCGCTGGTTGAACCCGGGGCTGTGCAGGTCGGCGGCCTGTTTGGCCTGCAGCAGCTTGGGGAAGACCTCGCGGGGCGCCACCAGGTAGCCCAGCCGCAGCCCGGGGGCGAGCACCTTGGAGAACGAGCCCAGGTAGATCACCCCGTCGGGGTTGCGGGCGGCCAGCGGGGCGGGCGGCGGGGCGTCGAACCACAGGTCACCGTACGGGTTGTCCTCCACCAGCGGCAGGCCGAGCCCGGCGGCAACCTCCACCAGCCGGGCGCGGCGGGCCTCGCCGAGCAGCCGTCCGCTGGGGTTCTGGAAGGTCGGCAGCACGTAGGCGAAGCGGGCCCGGTCGGCGTGGCGATCGGGCAGCGCGTCCGGCAGCAGCCCGTCGTCGTCGGTGGGGAGCCCTGCCACGTCCGCGCCGAACGGGCTGAACGCCTGCAACGCGCCGAGGTAGGTGGGCGTCTCCACCAGCACCCGGCTGCCCTCGTCGATCAGCACCTTGGCGACCAGGTCGAGACCCTGCTGCGAGCCGGTGGTGATCAGCACCCGGGCCGGGTCGACGTCCCACGGCAGCCGGTCGGCGACGAACTCCCGCAGCGGCCCGTAGCCCTCGCTGGCCGCGTACTGCAGCGCCGCTCGTCCGTCGGTGGCCAGCACGCTTGTCGCCGCCTCCGCGAACTCGGCGACCGGGAACGTGCTGGCCGACGGCAGCCCGCCGGCCAGGCTGATCACGCCGGGTCGCTCGGTCACCTTCAGGATCTCGCGGATCACGGACGGGTTGAGGCCGGCGGCACGGCCGGCGAGGGTCCAGGTCATCTCAAGGGTCTTCTGACGGGGCGCGGCAGCGCCGTGAGGAATAGTGGGAGGCGCCGTCGTGGGGCGCGGGGGCGTGGCGAGCGGTGGTGCCACGGCGACGCCATGGTAGCCCCGCCGCCCGCCGCCCGCCGGCCGCCCGTCCGCGTCTCGGCGCCCGGCGCCAAGCTCCTGCCACCCGCAAGCCGCGACAACTCCCTCCCCGAAACCGGTGAGTTTCCGGGGCCCGAGGGGGATGTTCCCTCGAGTGGCCGATCTCTACCGGCTTCGGGGCGGCCCACCCAGCGGCCCGGGCATGGGCGGGCCCCCGGCGGCCGACTACCCTGAGAGCCTCGGCATTGCGAAGGAGATGACGATGCCTGTTCTCAGGTCCCGCACCACCACCCACGGTCGCAACATGGCCGGCGCCCGCGCACTGTGGCGTGCCACCGGAGTTCAGGACTCCGACTTCGGCAAGCCGATCATCGCGATCGCCAACTCCTTCACCCAATTCGTGCCCGGCCATGTGCACCTCAAGGACATGGGGCAGCTGGTCGCCGGCGCCATCAAGGAGGCCGGCGGGATCGGCCGCGAGTTCAACACCATCGCCGTCGACGACGGGATCGCGATGGGCCACTCCGGCATGCTCTACTCGCTGCCCAGCCGCGAGATCATCGCCGACTCGGTGGAGTACATGGTCAACGCCCATCAGGCCGACGCGCTGGTCTGCATCTCCAACTGCGACAAGATCACCCCCGGCATGCTGCTGGCCGCGTTGCGGCTGAACATCCCGACCGTGTTCGTCTCCGGCGGCCCGATGGAGGCCGGGCGGGTGCTCGGCAGCCGGATCATCTCCGGCGCGCCGGACGAGGGCGGCTCGGTGCGCCTCGACCTGATCGACGCCATGACCAAGGCTGTCGACGAGTCGGTCAGCGACGAGCAGATCGCCGCCATCGAGGAGAACGCCTGCCCCACCTGCGGGTCGTGCTCGGGCATGTTCACCGCCAACTCCATGAACTGCCTCACCGAGGC
>JAEYUH010000102.1 GCA_023432725.1 Actinomycetes bacterium
CCGCCCGCCTCGGCTGAGGCGAGGCCCCGGAGCGACCCCCGAGGCTTCCCTGACGACGGCCCCGGCGGCCCGGGACGGCATTAGCATGACGGCTGGACAGGAGCCCCATGAGCCAGCAGTACCAGCCGGTCGAGCCGTCGCCCGACCCCTTCGAGAGATTCCCGCTCTACACCCCGCCGGCCGACCCGGCGGCCGCGCCCGTCCCCGCGCGCTCCGGCGACCTCGTCCCCTTGCCGCCGCAGTCCCCCGTGCCGGCCCGCGCCGGCTACGCGTCGGGCCTGGTGCTGACCGACGAGCGGGTGCCCAACACCACGGTGAGCGTCGTTGCCTGGGTGGTGGCGGTGGTCACCAGCCTCTACATGCTGCCCTGGGCGATAGCGGCCACCCGGGGCAAGGCGAACCAATGGGCGATCTTCGCCGGCAACCTGCTGCTGGGCTGGACGCTGGTCGGCTGGATCGTCGCGCTGGTGAAGGCTTGCGGCGCGCACCGTCCGCTCTACCCCGTCGGGGCCTACCCGGCGCTCACCGCCACAGCCCAGCCGCTGGCCAACCCCGGCTGGTACCCGGCCCCCGACGGCAGGGGCGTGCGGTACTGGGACGGGACCCGCTGGACCGCCCACCAGCCCGGCTGATCAGTCGGCAGCGGGCAGGAGCCGCCGGCGCTCGCCGCCGGTGAGGTGGCCAGTGACCCACCACACGGCCTCGACCAGCGCGATCGCGATGCCGCCCCACAGGAAGCCTGTCGCCATCAGGGCCGGGTTGCCGGTGTCGAGGTAGAACTGGTCCTGCAGCTGGAGGTGGGTGGAGCCCACTGTGAATTCCAGCGGGACCAGGAAGACGGCTATCGTCGCGGCGATGCAGCCGGCGATCATCAGCACCTTCCACCATTGGTAGGGACGGCTGATCGTGATCATCACCCAGGCTCCCCCGCAGAGCAGCGTCACCAGCACGGCCGTGGAGACCTGGCGGGTCAGCCCGGCGTCCGACTGCTGCAAGGCGAGCAGGTAGCTGACGAAGGTGGTGCCTGCGATCACGGCGGCGGCGGGGATCCCGAACCGCATCACGCGCTGCAGGAACCCGGCACGGGCCCGCTCGGCATTGGGGGCCAGGGCGAGGATCGAGGCAGGGATCCCGATGGTGAACCAGCCCACCAGCGAGATGTGGATCGGGACGAACGGGAACGGCAGTTGCGCCACCGCTACCAGCAGGGCCAGCAGCACCGAGTACAGCGTCTTGGTGAGGAAGAAGTTGGCGACCCGTTCGATGTTGCCGATCACCCGGCGGCCCTCCGCCACCACGTGGGGCAGGGTGGCGAAGGAGTCGTCCAGCAGCACGAGCTGGGCCACCGAGCGGGTGGCGGCCGCACCCGTGCCCATCGCCACGCCGAGGTCGGAGTCCTTGATGGCGAGCACGTCGTTGACGCCGTCGCCGGTCATCGCGACGGTGTGCCCGCGGGACTGCAGGGCGCTGACCATCTGCCGCTTCTGCTGTGGCGTGACCCTGCCGAACACGTTGGCGCGTTCGACGTCGTCGCCGAAGGCGACCTCGTCGGCGGGCAGGGTGCGGGCGTCCACCACCTCGTCGCCGGCCACCCCCAGCGACCGGGTGACGGCCCCCACGCTGACCGCGTTGTCGCCGGAGATCACCTTGACTATCACGTCCTGGTCGGCGAAGTACTGCAGGGTGTCGCGGGCCTCCGGACGGACCCGCTGCTCCAGCACCAGCAGCGCCACCGGTGTCACGCTGCCGGGTGCGGCGGGATCGTCGACCGGCAGATCCGAGGACCCCAGCAGCAGGACGCGGCGTCCGCTGGCCCCGATCTCGTCCGCCCTGTCGGCGGCAGCGGTTCCGGTGGCCAGGACGTCAGGGGCGCCCACCAGCCAGTGCCCCTGGTCGGCGAAGGACACCCCCGACCACTTCTTGGCCGAGGTGAACGGCGCGAGCCCCGTGACCTGCCAGGCATCGCCGGTGAGCGGCAGCTCGTGGGCGACCGCCTGGATCGAGGCGTTCGGACGGGGGTCCGCGGCGGCGATCTGCGCGAACACCTCGCGGACCCGCTCGCGCGGGAGGTGGTCGAGGTCCACCAGCTCGCCGAACCGCATCCCGTTCTCGGTGAGCGTGCCGGTCTTGTCGGCGCACACCACGTCCACCCGGGCCAGGCCCTCGATGGCGGGCAGCTCGTTGACCAGCACATTGCGCTTGGCCAGCCTGACCACACCCACCGCGAAGGCCAGCGAGGTCAGCAGCACCAGACCCTCCGGCACCATCGGCACCAGCGCGCCGGCGGTGGCCAGCACCTTGTCCTGCCAGGTGCCCGACTGGTTCCACTGCACCCAGATCGTCGCCAGCCCCACCGGGATCAGCAGCCAGGTGATCAGCCGGAGGATCTTGTTGATGCCCTGCTGCAGTTCGGACCGCACCAGCGAGAACTTGCTGGCCTCGGCGGTGAGCTGGGCGGCGTAGGCGTCGACGCCGACCCTCGTGGTGCGGAAGGCGCCGGTGCCGGCGACCACGAAGCTGCCCGACATGACCTGGTCGCCGGGGGCCTTCGCCACCGGGTCGGACTCGCCGGTGAGCAGTGACTCGTCCACCTCGAGGTAGGACGCCTCCACCACGTCCCCGTCGACCACCACCTGGTCGCCGGGGCCGATCTCGATGATGTCGTCGAGCACCACCTGGTCGCGCAGCACCTCCGTCGCGGCGCCGTCGCGGCGCACCCTCGGCTTGCCCTCGCCGACCACGGCGAGGTTGTCCAGGGTCTTCTTGGCGCGCAGCTCCTGGATCATGCCGATCGCGGAGTTGACGATGATCAGGAAGCCGAACAGCGCGTTCAGCAGCGCCCCAGTGGTGAGCACCATCACGAAGAGGATCAGCAGCAGGAAGTTGATCCGGGTGAAGACGTTGGCCCTGACGATGTCCCAGGTGGTGCGACCCGACCGGGGCGGCAGCGTGTTGACCTGTCCTGCGGCTATCCGCTGCTCGACGTCGGCGGCGGTCAGGCCGGGATTGCTAACGGTCTGGATCGTCACCGGCACAGCCTGCCACAACCGGACTCACCTGGCGCGCCGCTGTTCGCGGGCGAGCAGCCGGCGCAGCCTGCGCTCGTCCCAGCGGTTCGGGTAGCGCACCTTGAGGGTCCCCATCCCCAGCGACCCGGTCAGCACGAGGACGGGACTGTCGCCGACCGGCTCCTCCGCCACGCTGGACTTCCTGGTGCCCAGCCCCGGTGTCACCCTGTCGAGCTGGGCCGCCCAGCCG
>JAEYUH010000131.1 GCA_023432725.1 Actinomycetes bacterium
CCCCAGGCGCCGGCACCGTTGCTGGTCTGGATCCACGGCGGCCCGCTGAACTCCTGGAACGCCTGGTCGTGGCGCTGGAACCCGTGGCTGATGGTGGCCGCGGGCTACGCCGTCCTGCTTCCCGACCCCGCGCTGTCGACCGGCTACGGCCAGGACTTCGTCCAGCGCGGGTGGGGACGCTGGGGCTCCGAGCCCTACACCGACCTGCTGGCGATCACCGATGCCGCGGTGGCGCTGCCGGAGATCGACCGGGCCAGGACGGCGGCGATGGGTGGCTCGTTCGGCGGCTACATGGCCAACTGGGTGGCAGGCCACACCGACAGGTTCGCCGCGATCGTCACCCACGCCAGCCTGTGGGCTCTCGACCAGTTCGGGCCGACCACCGATCACAGCTACTACTGGCAGCGCGAGATGACTCCCGAGATGGCGGTGGCGAACAGCCCGCACCGGTTCGTCGGGAACATCCGCACCCCGATGCTGGTGATCCACGGCGACCGTGACTACCGGGTGCCGATCGGCGAGGGGCTGCGGCTCTGGTTCGAGTTGCTGACGGCGTCAGGGTTGCCGGCGGCGCCGGACGGGAGCACCGTCCACCGGTTCCTCTACTTCCCCGACGAGAACCACTGGGTGCTCAGCCCGCAGCACGCCAAGGTCTGGTACCAGACGGTGCTGGCCTTCCTGTCCGAGCACGTGCTGGGTGAGCCCGCCGAGTTGCCGGCTACCTTGGGCTGAGTCCCGACTCCGCCGGGAGGGACGCCACCGCGGCGAGGATCGACTCCCTCGCGTCGCCGGGCGTGGCCGCGAGCACGGGGATCTCGAGCCGCTCCAGCAGCCGGGCCATCCCCGGGCCGACGTGGTCGACGACTATCGCCTGCACTCCCTGCTCCTTCAGGAACCTGACCACCCGGGCGTGGTGCGAGCCGTGGGTGCCGGCGTCGTGCAGTTCGTCCCACCCGACCTCGTGGATGGTCCACGACGTGACGCGAGGTCCTGTGACGTCGGCGACTCCCAGCCAGTGGGCCTTGCCCCAGGCGTGGGCCGTCCGGCCATCGACGGTGACGGGTGTGGCGACAATCACGAGGGCGCTCCTCATCGTTGTGGTGCGGTCCTGCCCATCGTAGGGCGGTCCGGCGGCCGGGACGACCAAACCGGGTAGGGGCCGCGACCCGGCCCCCGGCGTTCACATCTCGGGCTTGCCCTGCCGCCAATAGCCCATGAAGGCCACCGAGCGGCGGTCGACGCCGAGCTCACCGACCAGGTGCCGCCGCAGCGCCTTGATGGCGCCCGCCTCGCCGGCCAGCCAGGCGTACAGCGGAGTCGACTTCAGCGCAGCCCCGCCGCGGGCACCCCGGGGCGCCTCCCAGAGGATGTCGCTGTCGACGTCCACCTCCTCCACAGGGTGGGCATCCCCGGCGGGGGCGAGTTCTGCGGCTGCCCGGCTGCCCTCGCTGACCAGCGCCTCGCCGCGCGGCCGCCCGGCGCGGGCGAACACCCGCAGCTCGAACCCGGGATGGTCGGGCAGGTAGCCGACGTCGGCGTCCCGGGGGACCTCAAGGACGGCGATCCCGCGGGCCGTGGCGGGCAACCGCTCGAGGATGGCGGCGATGGCGGGTGCCGCGGTCTCGTCCCCGGCGAGCAGGTAGCTGCCGGTCTGCGCCGGCGGCAGGAAGTCGACGCCGCCGTACTCGGCGGCGGAGTCGGTGGTCGGCCCGAGCAACATGACCTCGTCGCCGACCCCTGCCTCCGCGATCCACGCCGAGGCGGGGCCGTCGACGGGGTGGACCACCATGTCGACGTCGACCTCGCCGGCCCTGACCTGACGGACGGTGTAGGTGCGGAACGGAGGACGGTCAGCCTCGGGCAGCTCGCGCCAGCGCAGGTACCAGTCCTTCCCGCGCGGGAAGTCCGACAGGTCGCGGTCGGGCAGCGGCAGGACCACCTTGATCCGCTGGTCCCAGCCCGGGTCGCCCCAGCGCGCGAGGCACTCGCCGCCGAACGTGAACCGCCGGAAGCTGGGTGTCACGTCGACCACCCGGGTCACCTGGACCGGGAAGAAGTCGAAGCTCATGCGGCGTTCCCCGCGGTGACCGTCGTCGCGGTCCGCCGGATCGCCCCGGCGGCGTCCCCGGGGTCGACGTGGTGGCGGCCCCGCGGCAGCACCATCGGGGCCCCGGAGACCGGGTCGGTGACCACCAGCGAGTCGAGTCCGAACACCTGCCGCACCAGCTCGGGGTTGATGACCGCGGCCGGCGTGTCGCTGGCCACCACCTGCCCGGCGTGCACGGCGATCATGTGGTCGGCGTACCGGGCGGCCAGGTTGATGTCGTGCAGCACCATGACGACAGTGGTGCCGCGCTGCCGGTTGAGGTCGGTGAGCAGGTCGAGGATCTCGATCTGGTGGGTGACGTCGAGGAAGGTGGTGGGCTCGTCCAGCAGCAGGATGTCGGTCTGCTGCGCCAGCGCCATCGCCACCCACACCCGCTGCCGCTGGCCGCCGGACAGCTCGTCGACGTTGCGGTCGGCCAGGTCGGTGATCCCTGTCACTGCCAGCGCCTCGGCGACGGCCTCGTCGTCAGCCCGAGTGCGGCCGCAGAACAGCCGCTGGTGGGGGTGCCGGCCGCGTCCTACCAGGTCGGCGACGACGATCCCCTCCGGAGCGATCGGGGACTGCGGCAGCAGGCCGAGCGACTTGGCCAGCTCGCGGGTGGGCAGCCGGTGGATGTCGT
>JAEYUH010000233.1 GCA_023432725.1 Actinomycetes bacterium
GGGTCGACCTCGAAGGCGAGGTCACGCCGGGTGCCGAAACCGGGTCGGCTGGACAGGCTGGCCGGACCGTCCCAGACCCGGTAGGTGCGCCGCCCGGCCACCAGCTCCGCGGTCAGCGACCCGGCCATGCCGTCCTGCTCGACAGTGACCGAGACCACGACGAAGGCCAGCTCGGTGGAGCCGCCGGCAGCGCCGTCCTCGACCAGCCCGGTGCCCGCGCGGGGGTCGTCCACCGTCACGCTCAGGCCGGGCAGGCTCAGCGGCGCTCCGATCTCGCCGGTGACCACCCGGGTGGGGTCCCGGTCGAGCGCGAGGCTGGACAGCGCCACGGCGACGCAGACGGCACCGACCACCACCGCCTGGACCGCGGGCCGGGATGCTGCGCCGGCGGGCTCCTCCCCCGCCCGCGCCGCCGTCACCGCCAGCAGGGCGAACTGGAACGAGAGCACGAGCACCTGCGGCACGAGGTCGAGGAAGGGCAGGGTCTGCACGGCCGCCGCGCCAGTGAACGGGCCGAGGCCGACGATCAGGGAGTCGGTGAGCAGCTCCCCTGCCCACTCCACCACGGTGAACGCGAGCACGAAGCCACCCAGCAAGGCCCAGCCCGCCCGCGACAGGAACCGGACGGCATGCCACACCGGTAGGTACTTGTCGTCGAGATCCGCTGCGAACACCTCACGCCCGACCCGGCCCGCGGCGCCCCACCGGGTCGCCTCGGGCCTGTCCCTGGCCAGCCGCGCCCCGGCGACCAGCGCGGTCAGCGCGAGCCAGGCCAGCGGCTGGGAGAGCAGGTCCCAGGCCACCGGCCAGGCCGACCCGGCGACGAACGCCCACGCGTCCGCCACTGCCGCCGGCACGGTGATCCAGCCGGTCAGGGCGTCCACCAGGCTCTCCCACCAGGCCGCCAGCTGTCGCTCGTCCAGCCACAACCAGAACTGCTCGACCAGCCGGAAGCCGCTCAGCAGCACGAGCAGGCCGAACCCGGCCTCCAGCAGCGCGGCGACGAGCCCGAGCCAGGTCCAGCCGGTCCGCCCTGCCACACCCTCCACGACGCGCCGCAGGACGAACAGCCCGACCACGCCACCGGCCACCGCGATCGCGGCCTGCGCGGAGCCGAGCGGGTTCAGGGCGGAGAGGAACTCGGCGCCGCCGAACAGGCTGAAGCGCTGCCCCACGACCACCACCACATCGCGGGCGAAGCCCTCGACGAAGCCGAAAGCGGCAAGGATCGCGAGAAAGGGCAGCGCGGTCGTCGACAGCAGGCGCAGCGGTGTCCCGGCGGCGGGGTCCCCGCCCGCCGTGGCACCTGCCCTCACCACCGCGATCCGCAGGGCGGCCACCGTGGCGGCCAGCTGGACGACGACGCCGACCGCCAGGCAGCCGAGGACGAGCCAGGGCCAGACCAGGGCCAGCTCAGAACCCGCGAGCACCGAGCCGTAGTACCCGGCCCAGCCGACCAGGCCGAAGCCGACCAGCCACGGCAGCAACCGCCACCACAGCCGGGCCGACCTGGTGAGCAGCCCGGTGAACTCCTCGCCGAGCGCCCGGACGGTTGCCACCATGGGCCGACAACCTACCCGGCGGCGGGTCCAGCCGGACGCCGCGCCGCGATGCCGCGCAGCAGTCCGTTGAGGAAGGCGGGCGACTCGTCGGTGGACAGCTCCGTGGCCAGCGCGACGCACTCGGCCACCGCGACGGTGGGTGCGACGTCGGTGAACAGCAGCTCGCAGGTCGCCAGGCGGGCGAGGTTGCGGTCGACGCGGGGCATCCGCTCGAGGGTCCAGCCCTCCGCCAGCCCATCGACGATCATCTGGTCGATCTCGTCGAAGTGCGTCACGACGCCCTCGACCAGTTCCACGGTGAAGGCACGGACCGGCGGCTCAGCCAGGTCGGTGCGCGCGGCGAGGATCTCGGGGATCGCCACCTGCCGCAGATCGGCTTCGAACAGGATGTCCAGGGCCCGCTTGCGCGCCTTGGTGCGCGCCGAGCCGCGCTTGGCGGCCGGTTGCGCCATTCAGACCCGGCCCAGGTAGCTGCCGTCGCGGGTGTCGACCTTGACCTTCTCGCCGGTGCTGATGAACAGCGGCACCTGGATCTGCAGGCCGGTCTCGACAGTGGCGGGCTTGGTGCCGCCGGTGCTGCGATCGCCCTGCAGGCCGGGCTCGGTGTAGGTGATCTCCAGCTCGACCGAGGCCGGAAGGTCGATGTACAGCGGGTTGCCCTCGTGCAGTGCCACGATGGCGGTGGAGTTCTCGAGCAGGTAGTGCCTGGCGTCCCCGACGATCGCCTCCGACAGCGTCAGCTGGTCGTAGGTGGAGTTGTCCATGAACACGTAGGCGTCACCGTCGTGGTAGAGGTACTGCATCTCGCGACGGTCCACGTTCGCGGTGTCGACCTTGATGTCGGAGTTGAAGGTGCGGTCCACCACCTTGCCCGTCAGCACGTGCTTGAGCTTGGTGCGCACCACGGTGTTGCCCTTGCCCGGCTTGTGGTGCTGGAACCAGACCACGCTCCACAGCTGCCCGTCCAGGTCGAGCACCATGCCATTCTTCAGATCGTTGGTGGAGACCACGTC
>JAEYUH010000291.1 GCA_023432725.1 Actinomycetes bacterium
ACCTGTGGTCGATCATCCTGGTCTTCTGCATCATCGGCACCTACGCCACCTCGAACAGCCTGTTCGCGGTCGGGACGATGCTCGTCTTCGGCGTCCTCGGCGTGATCATGAAGCGCGCCGGGTTCCCCGCCGGGCCCGTGGTGCTGGGCCTGCTGCTCGGCCCGCTGGCCGAGGAGAACCTCGCCCGCACCCTGGTGATCCTGCCGACCAAGCCGTTCCTCGAGGTGGTCAGCCCGGTGGCCCTGCTGCTGCTCGCACTGGCCGCCTTCTCGCTCGCGCTCCCGCTGATCAACCGGGCCCGCAGCGGACGCAAGACCCAGCAGAACCTCGCCCAGAGCCTGCTGAGCGACGAGCGCGAGGCGATCACCGAGGCCGCCGACACCGCGTCCGACCCCGACGGATCCGCTGTGACCACCACCGACGAAGGGAACCCGACATGACCCGCCGCGACATCGTGACCGCCGTCCCCGTGGCGTTCGCGGCCGACGGCTCGCTCGACCTGGCCGGGTCCCGCGCCATCCTCGAGTACGTCGCCGTGAGCGGCAACGAGGGCGCTTTCGTACTGGGGACGACCGGTGAGTTCCCCGCCCTGGACGAGCGCGAGCGGGCCGTGCTCACCGAGCTCTCGGCCGAGGTGCTCTCCGACCGGATGCGGGTGATCGCCCACGTCGGTTCGGCCAGTGCCTACCAGGCCCGGCGCCTGGCCGCGCAGGCGAAGGCGGCCGGGCTGCGCGAGATCGCCGTGCTGACCCCGTACTACCTGCCGGCCAGCGAGGACGGGCTGGTGCAGTACTTCACCGAGGTGGCCGAGGCCGCCGAGGGGATGGACGTCTTCATCTACGTCTTCCGGCAGCGCACCGGCAACCCGGTGAGCGCAGCGCTGATGGCCCGGCTGGCCGGCATCCCCGGCGTCGTCGGGGCGAAGATCAGCGGCGAGCCGCTGGCCCAGGTGGCCGCCTACCGGGCGGCCGTCGGGGCGGACTTCCTGCTGTACACCGGCGCCGACCGCGAGCTGGCGCTGGCCGCCGACAGCGGCGCGCAGGGGGTGGTGTCGGGAATCAGCTCGGTGCTGCCCAAGCCCTTCCGCGAGCTGGCCGTCGCTGCGGACGCCGGGGACGCCGAGCGTCTCCGGGCAGCCCAGCGGGCGGTCGACGACGCGGTCGCCGTGATCGCCGGCGACATGGCGAGGATGAAGGCCGCCTACCGGCTGCTCGGGGTCGCCGACGCGACCACCCGGATGGCGATCGACCCGCCGACGCCGGACGTCCTGGCCGAGATCGCCCGCGTCGTGGAGCTGTACGCCTGATGCCCGCCACGCTCCGCGAGGCCCTGCGCAGCGGACGGCAGCTCGGGGTCTGGGCGGCGCTGGGCGACCCGCGCAGCACCGAGGTGCTCGGCAGGTCGGGGTTCGACCTGGTAGTGATCGACCTGCAGCACGGCTTCGCCACCGAGGCTGACCTGCCCGGCCAGCTGGACGCGCTGGCCGCGACCCCGTCCTTCGCTGTCGTGCGGACCCAGGGCGTGCTGCCGCACCAGGTGATGCGCTGCCTCGACCTGGGCGCCGACGGGGTGGTGGTGCCGCTGGTGGAGACCGCCGACGACGCCGCCCGGATGGTCGCAGCCGCCAGGTACGCCCCCGCCGGCGGACGGAGCTGGGGACCGCTGTGGGGCCAGCTGGGACGTCCCCTGCCCGAGCCCGCCGAGGGCGACGCCGCCGCGGCGGTGATCGTCATGATCGAGACCGCCACCGGGCTGGCGAACCTCGACGCGATCCTGGCGACCGAGGGCATCGACGCGCTCTACATCGGCCCCAACGACCTCGCCCTTTCCCTCGGACTCGGGCGGGTGGCGTGGCAGGACTCCCCCGAACTGCAGCGTGCGGCCACGTCGATCATCGAGCGCGCAGGCGCGGCCGGCGTCCCGGTGGGCATCGACTGCCAGGGCCGCGAGGCCGTTGAGTTCTGGGCCGCGCGGGGCGCCTCCCTGTTCCTCACCGACCGGGACGTGAACCTGCTCGCGTCCTCGGCCGCCGGCGCGCTGGCCGCGCTGCAGTCCTGATCGTCGCGCCTGGTCGCAGCGTCGCCACTGGCGCCGGCGGCGGGATGCCGGTTCACTGGTCCCGTCCGCAGCCCAGCCCACCGGAGGCACCATGACCGACTCGATCCTGCTGGAAGCAAGGGACGGCCTGGCGCGGGTGACCCTGAACCGGCCCGGCTCACTCAACGCCGTCGACTTCGCGATGGGATCCCGCTTGCGGGACGTCGCCCGGCAGGTGGCGGCGGACCCTGCCGTGGGCGCCGTCCTGCTGGACGCCGCAGGCAACGCCTTCTGCGCCGGCGGCGACGTCCTCGCGATGGCGAGCGGCGGCGGCTCGGGGGCGAACCTCGCCGAGATGGCACGGGTGATTAACGACGGGATCGTGGCGCTCACGACCTGCCCCAAGCCGGTGGTCGCCGCGGTCGGCGGCGCGGTCGCCGGCGGCGGCCTCGGGTTGATGCTCGCCGCCGACTACGTGGTGGCGTCCGAGACCGCGCGGTTCGTCTCCCGCTACGCCAACATCGGGCTCACCCCGGATCTCGGGGTGACCACGCTGCTGCCACGGGCGATCGGTGAGCGGCGAGCCCTGCAGCTGCTGCTCACCGACACCATGATCGACGCCGCCACCGCGCTGGAGTGGGGACTGGTAGCCGAGGTGGTCGCCCCCGACCGGCTCGCGGCTCGCGCCGAGGAGGTGGCGCGGTTCTGGCTCGACAACGCCACCGCCGCCTATGGTCACGCCAAGCGCCTGGTCAGGGTGGGGGCCGACCGCGGGTTCGAGGAGAACCTGGCCGACGAGGCGACCACCATCGGCAACAGCTTCGACACCGACGCGGCCCAAACCCGGATCGCGGCCTTCGCCGCCGCCTCCTCGCGGTGGGGGTGAGTGCCATGGCCGGGAAGTCCCTCGCCGGACGGACGATCCTGATGTCCGGCGGCAGCCGCGGGATCGGGCTGGCGATCGCGCTGCGAGCGGCCCGTGACGGGGCCAACGTCGCCCTGCTGGCCAAGACCGACGCGCCGCACCCGCTGCTGGAGGGCACCGTCCACACCGCGGCGGCGGCTATCGAGGCGGCGGGCGGTGCGGCGCTGCCGATCGTGGGCGACGTTCGCAACGACGAGCACATCCAGACCGCGGTGGACAGCACGCTCGCCAGGTTCGGTGGCATCGACATCGTGGTGAACAACGCCTCGGTGATCGACCTGTCCGGCTCGCTCGACCTGGCGGCCAAGAAGTACGACCTGATGCAGGACGTCAACGTCCGCGGCACCTTCATGCT
>JAEYUH010000323.1 GCA_023432725.1 Actinomycetes bacterium
CAGCCGGTCGAGGTGCCGCTCGCCTCGACGCTGGCCGGACGCGGGCAGCGGGAGGTCGAACTGGAGGGTGCCAGGGCGACGCTGCGGCTGCGCATCCTGCCGCTGCGGGACGAGGCCGGCCCGCGCGGAATGCTGGTGATGTGCCGCGACACCACCGAGTTGCGGTTCCAGGAGCGCCAGCTGGTGACCAAGGACGCCACTATCCGCGAGATCCACCACCGGGTGAAGAACAACCTGCAGACCGTTGCCGCGCTGCTGCGGCTGCAGTCGCGCCGGATCACCTCACCCGATGCCAAGGGCGCCCTCGACGACGCGATGAAGCGGGTGACGTCGATAGCGGTGGTCCACGAGATCCTCTCCCAGGCCTTCGACACGTCGGTGCAGTTCGACGACGTGGCCGACCGGCTGCTGCGGATGGTCGGCGACGTGGCCGCCACCGGAGGCAAGGTGAAGATGGTGCGGGAGGGGAGTTTCGGCTTCGTCCCCGCCGAGGTCGCCACCAGCCTGTCGCTGGTGTTGACCGAACTGTGCCAGAACGCTGTGGAGCACGGCTTGGGCGACTCCTCGGGCAGCGTGTGGGTGCGGCCACGCCAGGTCGAGGGAGGGCAGCTGGTGGTCGAGGTGGTCAACCACGGGGTCCCGCTGCCGCCGGACTTCTCGCTCGGTTCCTCGACGAGTCTCGGGTTGTCGATAGTGAGCACCCTGGTCGATGACCTGGGTGGGGAGTTCACGCTGGTGCCGGGTGCGGACGGGGTCGGAACCGTCGCCTCGGTGCGGGTGCCGCTGGCCTGACGGCCGCGGGGCTCAGCCGGCCCGGACCCGCATCCGGGCGGCGCGGCGCTTCATCGACCGGCGTTCATCCTCGGACAGCCCGCCCCACACGCCATGGTCCTGGCCGGCGTCCAGCGCCCACTGAAGGCAGGTCTCGCGCACCTCGCAGCGCCGGCAGACCTTTTTGGCCTCCGCTATCTGCATGAGGGCGGGTCCGGTGTTGCCGACGGGGAAGAACAGCTCCGGGTCCTCGGTCAGGCAGGCAGCTCGGTGGCGCCAGTCCATGAAGAACCACATCTCCTTAAGTGGGTCGATACCACAGTCGGGGCAAAGCCCCGGTTTGGCAAGGGGTCGGCGCAGACCAGCTGGCGCCCGTTCAACCTTGGACCGCGGTCAGCGCTCAGACAAGTGTAGGCGGTCGGATTCGGTAACCCGTTCAGACGCACCCAATCCGATTGAACAGGTGCGCGCCGGTACCCCCCTTGCCGGATAGGCTGCCGCCGTGTCAGCAGGCCAGCAGCGACCAGCCCGGTCGATGGGGACGATCGTCGCGTGCGCCGGCGCGGTGGCCTCAGGGCTGCTGGTGCTCGGGTTCGCGATCGCCTCCCTCGCCTCGGGCCACGGCACGTTCAGCGGAGCGATTGCAGGCTGGCTGGGCGTCTACGGCCTGGTCTGCATCGCGGCTGCCTGGGCGCTGTGGCGGGGCCACCTGCTGGGGCGCGGACCTGTGCTCACCCTCTCGGCGCTGAACGTGATCGTCGCCTACACCATGACGCCGACCGCGCCGCTGGCCTGGATCGTGGTCGTGGTGGCCGCCGTGACCCTGGTCGCGGTCGCGCTGCCGTCGACAGCCCGCGGGCTGGAGTGGCCGGTCAGGCCAGCCGACGAGCCCCGGCAGAAGCAGCCGCCGGGAAGCTGACCGGGGCACCGAACCCGGCTGCGGCGAAGGCGTCGGCGACGGCTGCTGCCGCGGCCTCCGCCCGATCGGCCGCGATCAGCCCCAGCACGCAACCGCCGAACCCGCCGCCGGTCATCCGCGCGCCGAGCGCGCCGGCCGCGAGCAGCGTCTCGACCGCCAGGTCCACGGTCGCGACGGTGATCTCGTAGTCGTCGCGCATCGAGGCGTGGGACGCGGTCATCAATTCGCCCATCCGGGCGAAGTCGCCGCTGCTGAGCGCTGCGGTGGCGGCCAGGACCCGCTCGTTCTCCGTCACCACGTGCCGCACCCGGCGCGCGGCGAGGCCGTCCAGCCGGGCCAGCGCCTCGGCCAGGTCCGTCACGTCACGCAGCAGGTCGATGCCGAGGGTGCGGCAGGCCTGGGTGCAGGTTGCCCGCCGGGCGGCGTACTCGCCGTCCACGTGGCTGTGCGGGGTGCGGGTGTCCACCACGAGGATCTGCAGGCCCGCCTCGGCAAGCCGCAGCGGGATCTGGCGCACCTGGAGGGTGTGGCAGTCGAGGAAGAGGGCGTGGTCGGCGGTGCACAGTGTCGACGCGGCCTGGTCCATCAGCCCGGTCGGGGCTCCGACGTAGGCGTTCTCCGCGCGCTGGGCGAGCTTCGCCCTGTCCATCGGCGCGATGTCGAGGTCATACAGGTCGCACAGCGCGGTGAGCGTCGCGCACTCGATGGCTGCCGAGGAGGACAGTCCCGCGCCGATCGGCACGTCGGAGGTGAGGACGAAGTCCGCGCCCCCCACCTCGTGGCCGGCCTCCCGAAGCGCCCACACCACTCCTGCGAGGTAGGCATGCCAGCCGCTCTCACCCGGGGTGAGCGTGTCGGTCTCGACTGTGGAGTCGAGGTCCAGCGAGGTGAACCGGAAGCGGCCGTCGCTGCGTGTCGACGCGGCCACCCGGGCGGCCTGGGGGATGGCGAACGGCAGCACGAACCCGCCGTTGTAGTCGGTGTGCTCCCCGATCAGGTTGATCCGGCCCGGCGCCACCCACACGCCGTCCGGCGGTGCGCCCACCAGGTCGGTGAACCGGTCCGCGACCGCCAGGTGTTCGCTCATTCGTCCTCGTCGTCGTCCAGCCTGGCCAGCCACGTGGCCAGGCGCTCCACCGGGACCTCGAACTCGGGGAACAGGTCGACGAAGACGCGTAACTGCTCGGCCAGCCAGTCGAAGCTGACCTCCTCGTCTCCCCTGCGCTGCTGGAGCTCCTCGATCCCGCGATCGGTAAAGTACACGGCCCTCAGCCCGCCAGTGCGCGCTGGAGCAGATCGGACGCCTGCTCGAGGTGGACCTTGAGGGAACCGACAGCGGGGGCGGACGCCGCCGGCCGGGTGATCCCGGTGAGGTTCAGCTCGTAGCTGGGCAGCAGCGCTCCGATCGCCGCGGGCAGGTTGGCCTTGAGGAACCACCACGCGCCCTGGTTCTCGGGCTCGTCCTGCACGTAGCGAACCTCGCTCACGTGCCGGTAGCGGTCGAGTTCGGCGGCCAGTTCCCGGGTCGGCAGCGGGTACAGCCGTTCCAGGGGCAGGATCGCCACCTTCTGGTCCAGCCCCGCCTCGGCACGGGCCGCGGCCAGCTCCCAGCGGATCTTGCCCGAGCACAGCACGACGCGCTCCACCCGGCTCGGGTCGGTGATCGTCGGATCTCCCATGGCGGGTTGCCAGCTTCCCTCGGTGAACTCCGAGACGGGGGACACCGCCACCTTGCTGCGCAGCATCGACTTCGGCGTCGCGATCACCACCGGCCGGTGCCAGTTGACGTAGGCGTGGGTGCGCA
>JAEYUH010000331.1 GCA_023432725.1 Actinomycetes bacterium
ACGGCGCCAACCTGCTGGCCATGGGCGCCTTCTGGACCGGCCCGCACTTGGCGAAGGGGATGGCCGACGCCTTCCTGGAGTCCTCGCTCGGCGACGGCTACGAGGACTGGGACGGGCTCTACGAGTACCACCTGCGCGGCTTCCAGGAGTGCGAGGACTTCGACTACGAGGCGTACAAGGCCAACGGCTTCCAGGTGCCCGATCCGTCGGTGCCGCCGCTCGGCCCGTCCCCGCGCGGCCTCGCGTACTGACACCCACCCAACTGACGCCAGGGAGGCACTGATGACACGGATTCTGCTGGCCGGCGAGTCGTGGATCTCGCAGTCGACCCACTTCAAGGGCTTCGACAGCTTCACCTCGACGGTGTTCGAGAAGGGCGCTGACGCCTTCATCGCCGCTGCCGCCTCGCAGGGGGTGACTATCGAGCAGCTGTACGCCCACGACGTGCCGGAGAAGTTCCCCGGCACGGTCGAGGAACTGGCCGGCTACGACGCCGTCATCCTGTCCGACATCGGCGCGAACTCGTTCCTGCTGCCGCCCGCCACCTGGGTGCACGGCAGGTCGATGCCGAACCGGCTCGCGATGCTGACCGAGTACGTCCGCGGCGGCGGCGGCCTGATGATGGCCGGCGGCTACCTGAGCTTCCAGGGCTTCCAGGCCAGGGCCAACTTCGCGCGGACGCCGCTGGTCGACGTGCTGCCGGTGACCCTGCTGGACTGCGACGACCGGGTCGAGGCGCCCCAGGGCGTCCGTCCGGTGCCGGAGGGGAACGGCCCGATCGCGGCGGCGGTGGGCGCGGACGCCCCCGTCCTGCTGGGCTACAACAAGGTGATCGCCAAGCCGGAGGCCACCGTGCACGCCAGCGTGGACGGCGACGTCCTGATCGCGGGCCTGGAGGTCGGCGCCGGCCGCAGCCTGGTCTGGACCTCCGACATCGGCCCGCACTGGTGCCCGACCCCATTCCTGGACTGGCAGGGCTTCGCCCCGCTGGTCGGCGCCATGCTGCGCTGGCTCGCCCGCGCCTGACCTGCGATCACCGCCGAGCGCTCCCCATCTCCTCGAGCGCTCCCCGTGACACCGAGGGCTCCCTCACCGAGGGAGCCCTCGGTGTCACTCGGGAGCCTTCGAACGTGAGGGCGGCGGGCTTGTCTGGCGACCGACGGTGTGGCACCCTGAACCGCGTCCCCGCGGAGGTTCCGCGATGCCAGGGGACCACGGCGAGGAGCAGCATGCGCAGGCTCGGAAGTATCCCGACCACAGCGCGCTGACCCCTGCCCCGCTTCGGGGTCGGTGCTCACCGACCGATACGGAGCCACCCATGCCTGCACCCCTTGCCGGGGTCGTCCTCGACGACCTCACGTACACCTGGCCGGACGGAAGCCCGGCCCTCGTGGGCCTCACCGCCACCCTCGGACGCGGCCGCACCGGCCTGATCGGCGCCAACGGTGTCGGCAAGTCCACCCTGCTCGCCGTGATCGCGGGGCGCCTTCGTCCCACCGGCGGCACTGTCACCACCCTGGGCTGGGTCGACCACCTGCCCCAGAACCTCACTCTGGCGGTGGACGCCACCCTGGCCGACCTGCTCGGCGTCCGCGCCGTGGTGGACGCCGTGCGTGCCATCGAGGCGGGCGACGTCAGCGACGCCAGGTTCGAGGTGGTCGGTGACGACTGGGACCTCGAGCATCGCGCCGTTGCCGCCCTGGCCGCGATCGGCCTGCCGTCCGACCTCGACCGCAGGGTCGCCACGCTGTCGGGAGGTGAGACGGTGCTGGCCGCGATCACGGGGATCCGGCTGCGGCAGGCGCCCGTGGCACTGCTCGACGAGCCGACCAACAACCTGGACGGCGATTCCCGGCAGCGGCTGTACGAGCTGGTCGGCGGCTGGCGCGGCGCGCTGGTGGTGGTGAGCCACGACACCGCACTGCTGGAGCTGATGGACGCCACCGCCGAATTGCGGGACGGTTCGCTGACCGTGTTCGGCGGCCCATACAGCGCGTACCTCGCCGCCGTCGAGCAGGAGCAACGGGCTGCCCAACAGGCGCTGCGCACCGCCGAGCAGCTGCTGCGGGTCGAGCGGCGGCAGCGGATCGAGGCCGAGCAACGGATAGCCCACGCCGAGCGGCAGGGTCGCAAGGACAGGCTGAACCGCACCTTCGTCCCTGCCGCGATCAACGACCGGCGGAACTCGGCGGAGAAGTCGGCGGGTGCCCGTCGGGGGATGCTGGACGCGAAGGTGGCGGCCGCCAGGGCCGAGGTCGCCGAGGCCGAACAGCGGGTGCGCCGAGACGAGCGGATCCGGGTCGACCTGCCGGACCCCGCGGTCCCTGCGCGCCGTCGGCTGGCGGAGCTGACCGGGTCGGACGGCCGCCGGTTCGTGCTGCAGGGCCCCGAGCGGGTGGCGCTGACCGGGCCCAACGGGGTCGGCAAGACCACCCTGCTGGAGCACCTGGGGGGACGGGCGCCGCGGCACGGCACCGCCGGCGGCGCCACGGCGGAGGCGTTCACCGGGCGGATCGGCTATCTGACGCAGCGGCTGGACGGCCTGCCCGATGCGGCCGGCGTGCTGGAGGTCATCGAAGCGGCCGCCCCCGGCATGCCCCCCGGACTGCTGCGCGACCGGCTGGCCCGGTTCCTGATCCGAGGCGATGCGGTGTCGCGTCCGGTGGGCTCGCTGTCGGGCGGGGAACGGTTCCGGGTGGCGCTGGCAGCCCTGCTGCTCGCGGACCCGCCCGCCGAGCTGCTCGTGCTGGATGAGCCGACCAACAACCTCGACCTGACCAGCGTGCAGCAGTTGGTCGACGCGCTCGCGTCGTACCGGGGCTGCCTGCTGGTGGTCTCGCACGACCGCGGGTTCCTGCAGCGTCTCGACCTGGACGCCGAGCTGGTGCTCGACGCGGCGGGCCGGCTCGCCAGGCGCGACCTCGAAGAGCGAGTCGGTTGAGGTCGGGCCGACGTGAGAAGGGGGTGTCGCGTGGCGACACCCCCTCCGGAACTCCGACGGCCCGCGCCCCCCAGCGTGCGGTGATCCACCGCCACCGGCCGTCGTGCTCGCGCTCCCCCCGTGGCAACTGCCGTGCACAGCATCGTTCCGATTAGAGAGAGCGCCGCTCACGTCGGCGTGATACATCCCGTCGGAAAGTTCTGGTGAGGCGGTGAAGCGGCACGGCTCAAAAGCCGGAGCCGTGGCAGAGGAAGGGGGCGGCGACCCCCACCTGAGCCAGCGCCTCGGACGAGGTTCGACCCGCGGCCAGCCCGGCGTGCATCGCGCCGAGCAGCTCGCAGGCGAGGTCGTCGGCCACCACCACGGGCGCGGCCACCACGCAGGCGGTCCCGGCGTGCAGCCACGCCCGCGTCATCCCGATCGCCTCCTCGCCCCAGCGGACGGCGGAGCGCCCCACCTCGCAGGCCGAGAGCACGACGACCTCGGGCACCTGCGGCATCTGGTCGATGTCGTAGCCGAACAGGGTGCCGTCGGCCAGTTCCAGGCCGGAGAACAGCGGGTTGTCGACGGCGTGCCGGCCGTGAGAGGCGACGTGCAGGATGCCCACCGCACCGGCCAGATCGGTCACCGCCGCCACCTGGGCGTCCCGACCGCGCAGCACCGTGGCGGACGGCCAGGCCCCGGCGGCGCGCGTCACCTCCTCGTCGGCGCGGGCGACCCCTGGGCCCGCGACCAGACCGACGCCGGCGGCGGGGGTGCGTCCCCGGTCGGCGACCCAGCGGGTGGCGGAGGTCGCAAGGGTGACCGGACGCCCCCGCAGCCCCGCCAGCATCGCCCACGGCACCCCGGCCAGCACCCCGGGTGCGGTGAGCACGATCCGGCGGTCGCCCACTACCGGCAGCACCCCGGCCAGCAGGAGCCGGTCGAGCCGGGCCAGCCGCTCCTGCAGCGCACCCTGCACTCTGGCGGCCATCGGTCCGCCGGCCAGGGTGGCGGCCACCTCGAGATCGGCCCGCAGCCCGGCGAGGGCGTCGGCCACGGCGGGCCAGTCGGGGGGCGCGACCACCCTCGCCGCGTCGGCGGTGACGGCGAGGCAGCCCAGCCGCTGGCCGTCGAAGAGGTAGGTGACGAAGGCCGTGTCGTCGTCCAGCCGGTCGCGCAGGACGGCCAGGCCCACCCGCTCCACGACCCCCGCCGCCCCGGTCTGCGTCCACTGCCGGTGCCGCGCCCGTTCCCGCAACCGGGTCGCCCGCGGGTCCGCCAGCCAGTCCGCAGCCGGGTTCTCCGCCCGCAGCGCCCGCAGTTCAGCCAGGTCGGCGGCCAGTTCCGGGTCGGGCGGGGGACGCAGCGGCACCACCTGCTGGCTGAGGTGGCGGGCCCGTTCCGACCACTCGAAGACCGCGGCAGGGCTCCCGCTGCGCAGCGCCGCCGCCACGCCGCGGGCGGCCAGTCCCATGCCGTGCATGGTGATCGACGTCTGCAGGTCGAGGCTGCCGAACGAGTCCTGCCAGCCCGCGAGCTCGTCCAGCCCCCGGGCGGCGTGCCGGCGGGCGGCGCCGTGGTCGCCGCCCGCGGCGGCCTGCGCGGCCCGTACCTCACCGGCGAGCAGCCGGAGCTGGATCGGCGCGGTGCGCGGCAGCCGCGGGGCCTGCC
>JAEYUH010000347.1 GCA_023432725.1 Actinomycetes bacterium
GGAAGTCGTCGAAGGTGCCGGAGTGGACGTCCCCCGCCTGCAGCGCGACGATCGCGGGGCCGTCGCCCTCGGCGAGGGCGGCCGCCAGGCCGTCCACCGAGATCCGTCCCTGGTCGTCGGCGCCCACGGTCCGCGGCCTGCCGAGCCCCGCCATCTGCCCTGCTGACACGATGGAGGAGTGGACGGCGTCGCCGGCCAGGAACCTGATCCGCGGCGCTCCCGCCAGGCCATCCCGTTCGACGTCCCAGCCGAACCGGCGCAGTACGGCGCCACGGGCGGCGAGCAGCCCGGAGAGGTTGGCGGTGGTGGCCCCGGTGGAGAACCCGACGCCGGCCTCGGCCGGAAGCCCGAGCAGGTCGAGCAGCCACTCGCCGGCGAGCTCCTCGGCGGCCACCACTCCCGGGGTGGCCTGACGGGAGCCGGCGTTCTGGTCCCAGGCCGAGACCAGCCAGTCGGCGGCCAGCGGCGCGGGGTAGGTGCCGCCGATCACGAAGCCGTAGAACCGTGGCGACTGCATGGCGATCAGGCCGGGCTCGACGGCGTCCGCGAGCAGTTCGGTGACCGCGGTCGGCTCCTCGCCGGTCGGCGGCAGCGTCCGTCCCAGCCGGTCCTTCACCCCGTCGATGTCGAGGCGGTGCCCGATCGGGCGTTCCGGCACCGAGTCGAGCCACTGTCGCGCCCTCGCGCTGGCCGCCGCGAGGGGGCCGTCGAACTCCGCGTAACCCACCGGACCATCCTGCGGCACTGCGCCGGGGCGAGGTCATGCGCACTACTGCGGCTCGGGTGGCGCCGGACGGTCGCCGCTCGTCAGGTCGGGACACGGCGGGCTGTCGGGCGCCGGCGCCTACCATGCCGTCATGACGGGACTGGCCCCACTCACCCCGCACTCCGCCGCCGTGATCGCGACCTGGGTCCGGTCCCGCGCGGAGGCCGTGGTGGCCGGTGGCCCGCAGTTCCCGTACCCGCTCACCGCCGAGGGCCTGCTCGCCATCGCCGCCGACCCGGCCTGGCGGGTGTTCACGCTGTCCGACGACGAGGGCCGGGTGGTGGCCACCGCGTCGCTGTTCGCAAAGCAGGACGGGCGGCTGCTGCGGGTGGGACGGGTGATCGTCGACCCCGCACGGCGCGGCGAGGGCTGGGGCCGGCGGGTGATGGAGGAACTGGTCGCGCTGACCGACGCCGACCCGTCCGTCAGGGCCACCGAGCTCGGGGTGTTCACCCAGAACCGGCTGGCGCGCGACCTCTACGAGCGGCGCGGCTACGTCCGCAGCGAGGGCAGCGTCACCGTCGAGGTGGACGGCGAGCAGTGGCAGACCGAGGAGTTCACGCGGCCGCGTCGAGCCTCGGATGCCGCGTCCACCCAGTGAGACGACTCACCACTCCCCTGCGGCACTCCAGTCACAGCTGTCACACGACACGCCGACGACACGCCGTAGTAGAGCGGGCGCCGGAAAGTCGCCTCAAAGAGCTCTTGCGGCGCCCGGAGCGTCCGACTAGAAATGACCCATCGGGTTGCTTCGGTGACTCGGTGGCCGGGAGATGGATGTCGGGCCCGCGGCGGACTTCGGTTCGTCGGAGCTGACCAGTGATGTGGTCGGTGGGTGCGGCGGAAGCCTTTCGGAAGACGCGGGGTATCGCCCTCGTCGACAGGGCCCCGGGAACTCATACTTCCCGGGGCCCGCCTACGTTTGCGCGCCCCTCCCACCTCTCACTGTGAGTTATCGCCCCGAGTATGCGAGGAAGACTCACACCCAAGCCCTTCGGCCGCAGGTGGGCCGCCCCTCAGTACGCTGGCCGGGTGAGCATGGTCGTGGTCTTGCTGATGGTGATGATCTTCGCCGTCGCCGTCGTCCTCGCGGCTGTCGTAGCGGTCGGCGTCCTGCGTTCGAGGGCTGCCCCCGCGCAGCGCAACGCGCCACGACTGCGCGCCGACGCCACGGTGGTGGACAAGCGCAGCGAAATCACCGGCGGCGGCGAGACCCGGGCCGTCCAGCACTATTTCGTCACCTTCCAGTTCCCGGACGGGAACCGGGTCGAACTCGCCGTCACCGGCCCCGAGTCCGGCATGCTCAGCCGGGGCGACACCGGCACGGTCGAGTGGCAGGGTCAGCGCTACCTGGGCTTCGCCCGCGAGATACTCCGTTGATTCACCTCGCGGCGGCCGCGACCACCGCGTCGAGCACCTCGGGGTCGCTCAGCACGCGGAAGTGACCCATCGCCGCGACCTCCACGTTCGTGGCGCCCTCCAGGCGGGACCCACCGGGGATGTGCGGGTCGAAGGCGGGGTAGATCGAGGTGATGCGCTCGTTGAGCTCACCGCGGGAGGCGAGGTCCACGATCGTCGCGTCGTCCGGACGCAGCGCGCGGATCGTGGGCGAGGGGATCAGCCGGGCCAGGGTCGAGCCGCCGAACGGCGTGGCGAGGGCGATCAGGTGGCGGATCCGACGCTCGGCGTCCGCCGCCAGCATGTGCTTGCCGATCAGGCCGCCCTTGCTGTGGGCCACGAGGATGACGTCCCGCAATCCGCGCGCTGCCAGCACGCCCAGCGCCAGCTCGGACGCCTCGGCGACGGTGATCACGTTGTACGCCAGTTCCGGGATGACGTGGACGGGATGGCCGGCGGCGTTGAGCCGCTCGGCGGCCGGACGCAGCAGCGTCCACGGCTCGAGCACGCCGGCGATCAGTACCACCGGCGGCAGATCGCCGCGGGCATAGGCGTCCGGCACCTGCCGGGCGAGCAGTCCGCGGCCCTGCGCGCGCATGGCGTAGCGATAGTCAGCGCCCCAGAACCAGCCCCTGGCCAGGGCGCGGCGGGCACTCTGCGCCAGCCGCGCCGGGGTGGACGGACGGTCAGCGCCGGGCATGGTCGGTGAGGAGCCCTGCAACGAGCTCGGGGGCGGCGAACATGCTGGCGTGCGGGCCCGGCACGGTGGCGAACCAGCCGTGCCGGAACCGCGAGGTGAGCTGGATCGCCCACTCCACAGGGACAATCGGGTCGTCGCGGCCGCACAGGACGAGGGTCCGGGCGGCGACCCGTCCGGCGACGGCTTCGAGGTCGGCGCCGAGCAGGTGGGGCAACTGCTGCGCCATGTAGGGCACACCGGCCCGGAACAGGTAGTCGTGGATCGCCAGGACGGTGACCGACGGCGGCTCCCGCAGTCCGTCGCGCAGCAGCAGTCCGGAGAGCTTGAGCAGGGTTCTGGCGTCCGGCACCACCACCGGGCCGATCAGCACCAGGTGGTCGCTCAACCCGGGGAAGTCGGCGCACAGCTGGGCGGCGACCTGGGTCCCCATCGAGTGGCCGACGACGACCGGGTGGTCGAGCTTCCGCTCGTCCAGGTACCGGGCCACGAGGGCGGCGTGGTCGGCGATGCCG
>JAEYUH010000036.1 GCA_023432725.1 Actinomycetes bacterium
TTCAGCGGCAGGTCGACGATCACCGACGTATCTACCCTGGTCGTCATCAGAAGCCTCCTCCACTCGCCCGGGACGGGCACACGGTTGGTTGCCGCAGCGCGGCACCACCCTCCCCGTACCCGGTTGGCCGCAGTCAACACAGCGGTGGGGTCGCCGGTCAGTGCGAGAGCAGGACGGCGCGGGCCAGGACGTCGTCCAGCATCTGCGGCGTGAGCTTGCCGGTGAAGGTGTTCTGCTGAGAGACGTGGAAGCACCCCAGCAGCGTCACCGTCCTGCCGTCCGGTGCCACCAGCTGTGCCTCGGCGCCGTGGCCGAACGCCGGCGCGGGGCGCGGAACCTGCCAGCCGAGATCGCCCAGGGTGGACAGCAAAGCTCCCCAGCCGAAACCACCGAGGGCGATCAGCACCCGGGCGGACGGCAGCAGCTGCAGTTCGCGGGCCAGCCAGGGCGCGCAGCGACGACGTTCCTGGGGGGTGGGCTTGTTCGCGGGTGGCGCGCACCTGACCGGGGCGGAGACCCGGACGCCGGTCAGCCGCAGCCCGTCGTCGATGGACACCGAGGTGGGCTGATTGGCGAGCCCTGCCCGATGGAGTCCGGCGTAGAGGAAGTCGCCGGACCGGTCGCCGGTGAACATCCGCCCGGTCCGGTTCGCCCCGTGCGCGGCGGGCGCGAGCCCCACGATCACGATCCGGGCCGCGGGATCTCCGAACCCTGGCACCGGGCGGCCCCAGTAGACCTCGTCGCGGAAGGACGCCCGCTTTTCCAGCGCGACGGCTTCTCGCCAGGCGACCAGGCGCGGGCAGGCCCTGCACTTGATCAGCAGCGAGTCCAGCGCAGCCTGTGAAGCAGCGCCGGCCGCCGTCCGCGGGTAGTCAGGATCGTCCGGCGCAGGCATGGTGACTCCGGGCGGCCGTCGACCGGTCAGTAGCCGGCCGCGGCGCCCTGCGTCCCGGCCACGATCTCCTTGCCTGCGCTCGTCCCCAGCAGCACGGCACCCGCCCGCAGCAGCGCGGCCGCCTGGTCGTAGGACTTGATCGAGCCGGACGCCTTCACCTGCACCCCGTCCCTCACCTTGCCGGCCAGGTACGCGATGGACGTGGGGGTGGCGACCTCGACCGCGCCGGAGCTCGCGTTCTTGAGGTAGGCGGCGCCGGCCTCCATCGACAACTCGACGGCGACGTCCCGCTCGTCGGGGGTGAGCAACGGCAGCTCGAGCATCACCTTCACGGGGACCCCCGCGGCCACCACCCCGGCGATGTCGTCGCGGAACCTGTCGTACAGGCCGCTCTTGAGCCAGCCCACCTGCACCCCGATGTCGATCTGCTGCGCACCCAGGTCGACCAGGCTCTGCGCCTCGGCGGCCTTTCCCCGGGACGTGGTCACCCCACAGGCCGGGAAGTCGAGGGCGGACGCGACGAGCACGCCGGTGCCGCGCAGCACCTCCGCCACCTCCGGCACCCACGAGCCGGGCACCATCGCCGCGTTGAACCCGTACTCAACCGCCTCCAGGGCGTGCTGCAGGATGCGCTCGCGGGTCGTGCCGGTCTCGATCAGGGTGTGCTGGATATAGGGCGCGATGCTCTGCGGGGTGAGCGAGTCGAGGATGCTGTTGTCGAGTGCCATGCGCCCAGTCTCGTCCATCGCGATCGGTCGGGGCGACTACGAGGTGGCGAGCAGTGCCTCGATGTCCTTCGGACGAGGCAGGCTGGGCACCACCTCGGCGATCCCGACAGCGTGTGCTCCGGCAGCACCGGCGTACCGGACGGCGGCGCTGATGTCGTCGCCGCGGGCCAGCGCCACGGCGAGAGCGCCGGCGAAGGCGTCGCCCGCCCCGGTGGTGTCGACCACCTGCCGGGGTGAAACGGCCGGGATGAGGCGCGGTCCCGCGCCCGGCTCATCGACGAGGCAGCCGGCCCCGCCGAGGGTGATGATCGTCACCCCGTCGTAGCGCCGCCGGATCGCCTCGACGCAGGCCTGGGGCGAATCGAGCCCCGGTTCGCCGGTCAGGCGGGCCGCCTCGGTCTGGTTCGGCGTCATCACGTCGACCAGCCCCCACATCCCGGCATCGAGCGGCTCGGCCGGGGCGGGGGCAGGGTTCAGCAGGGTCCGGACGCCGTGCCGACGGGCCAGCTCGAGCGCACGGCGGGCGGTCGGCACCGGGATCTCGAAGCCGGTCAGCAGCAGGTCCGCGGCGGCGATCTCGTCCTCGAAAGCATCGACCTGAGCCGCGGTCAGTTGCTCCAGGGCCCCGGGTGCGATCACTATCCGGTTCTCCCCGCTCGGCTCGACGAGGATGACCCCCACCATCGTCGAGGCGGCGGCGGTGACCACCTTGCGGGCGTCCACGCCCTCGGCCCGCCACAGCTCGCGGGCCTGGTCGCCGAACGCGTCCGGCCCCACCGCGGTGAGCAGCGACACCTCCGCCCCCAGCCGGGCTGCCGCCACCGCCTGGTTCGATCCCTTGCCGCCGTGGCCGGACGAGAACACCCCACCGGTGAGGGTCTCCCCCGCCTCCGGTGAGCGCACGGTCCGCATCGTCAACCCGACGCCGTAGCTGCCCACTACCGCGATCCGCATGGTTCCCCTTCGCCCAGGTGGTGTGCCACCGATCATGGTGAGCGGCGTGGGGAGCGTCAACCGCCCCGGCCGGTTCGAAGCCGCTGGGCATTACTGCGTCTTGCCGCACCTCACCCCCGGCGGGATCATCGCCTCAGGTGGGCACTGGGGGGTGGTCAGTCTGACGTCGTCGCTGCAGGCAGGGACGCCCGGTCGGGTCGAGACCTGTGATGCCGTGGTGGTGGGCTCCGGCTTCGGCGGCTCCGTCGCGGCCTACCGGCTGGCCCAGGCGGGCCTGTCGACAGTGGTGCTTGAGCGTGGACGGGCGTACCCGCCCGGCAGCTTCGCCCGCAACCCCTACGAGATGAGCCGCGCCTTCTGGGAGACCAAGGACAACCTGTTCGGCCTGTTCGAGGTGCACTCCTTCCGCAAGCTCGAATCAATAGTCTCAGCAGGCCTCGGCGGTGGGTCGCTGATCTACGCCAACGTCTTGTTGCGCAAGGACGAGCGCTGGTTCGTCCACGACTCTCCCCTGCCCGGCGGTGGCTACGAGCACTGGCCGATCGCCCGGACCGATCTCGAGCCCCACTACGAGGCGGTGGAGCGCATGCTCGCCCCCACCCCCTCGCCGTACCCGGATCTACCGAAGGCGAAGGCGTTGCGGGAGGCCGCCGAGACCCTCGGCCTGGACACCTTCCACCCACCGCTGGCGATCCTGTTCGCCCCGCC
>JAEYUH010000046.1 GCA_023432725.1 Actinomycetes bacterium
TAGTGCGGACGGTGGGCACCGACGGCGCCACCTACTTCGGCCCGTTCCATCGGCGCACCGCCGCCGAGGACACGGTGGCCGTCCTGCACGACGCCTACCCGATCCGGCAGTGCACGGCACGACTCTCGGTGCGGTCTCCCAGCCCCGCCTGCATGCTCGGCGAGCTGGGCCGGTGCAGCGCGCCCTGCCAGTTCGCGATCAGCCGCGAGGACTACACCGAACTCACCGACCGGGTCCGCGCCGCGCTGACCGTCGACGTGCGGCCCGTCCTGGCGGCGGTCCAGCCCCGGCTGGCGGCGCTGGTCCAGCAGCTGCGCTACGAGGAGGCGAACACCCTCACCGGTCGGCTGCGCGGCTTCCTGGCGGCGGCGCTGAAGCACCACCGGCTGGCCAGTCTCGCCGGGTGCCCCCAGATCGTCGCCGCGCGCCGGGTGGGTACGGCCTGGGAGATCCACGTGGTCCGCTACGGACGCCTCGCCGCGGCGGCGATCGCCCACCCGGGAGATGTCCCCCAACAGGTGGCGCGCGACGCCGTTGCGACAGCGGAGACTGTGGTGCCCGGCATCGGGCCCTCGAGTGCCACCCTCGTCGAGGAGACCGAACGGGTGGCTGCCTGGCTGGAGCAGCCGGGCGTCCGGCTGATCGAGATCGAGGGCGACTGGAGCTGGCCGGTGCACGTCGGGCTGGCCGAGGGCCAGCTCGGCGAGCTCGCCCTCGGCGAGCGCCGCGCCGGCTGATCGCGCCGCCACCACGGTTAGGATGCCGCCATGATCACCGCGCTCGTGTTCGTCAAGGCCGACACCCCCCGCATCCCGGAGGTGGCCCAGCAGATCGCCGACCTCGACGGAGTCTCCGAGGTCTACTCGGTGACCGGCGACATCGACCTGATCGCCATCGTCAGGGTGCGGACCATCGACGAGGTGGCCACCACGGTCGCCGACGAACTCAACAAGGTGCCGGGGGTGGTGGAGACCGAGACCCACGTGGCGTTCAGGACCTACTCCACCCACGACCTCGAGGCCGCGTTCTCGCTCGGCGCCGGTTGACCGCGACCGCAGCGGCGGACGGGGGTCGCCCGTCCGCCGCTGCGCCGACTATCCGGTGACGGTCACCGACGTGATCACCACCGGCTCGACCGGACGGTCCATCCGGCCGGTCGGGACCGCCGCGATGGCGTCCACCACGCGCTGGGAGGCTTCGTCGACCACCTCACCGAAGATGGTGTGGCGCCGGTTCAGGTGCGGGGTCGGGCCGACGGTGATGAAGAACTGGGAGCCGTTGGTGCCGGGACCGGCATTCGCCATCGCCAGCAGGTAGGGCCGGTTGAAGACCAGCTCGGGGTGGAACTCATCTGCGAACTTGTAGCCGGGGCCACCGGTGCCGTTCCCGAGCGGATCACCGCCCTGGATCATGAACCCGTCGATCACCCGGTGGAAGGTGAGCCCGTCATAGAACCGGCCGGTCGTTGTCTCGCCTGTCGCGGCTTCGACGTACTCCTTCGTGCCGGTCGCCAGCCCGACGAAGTTCGCCACGGTCTTGGGTGCATGGTCGGGGAACAGGGTAATCACGATGTCGCCGTGATTGGTGTGCAGGGTTGCGGTCTGGGGCACTGGGGGTCCTTTCGTCGGTGTCGTCTCCATCCTCCCAGATTCCCTACCCGCGCTCCGATCGGCCGAGTACGGTGGGGAGTGCGTGGACGCACGTCACCCCAGTCGGAGAACCGGAGGAAGCATGGCCCGCAGCAAGTTCGTCAATACCGTCGAGGACACCACGCAGGTGGCCGCCCGCAAGGCCTCCGAGGCGATCGTCGAGGCCGCGGAACGGTTGTCTCCCCTGATCGAGCAGGCGGGCGACTATCTCGGCCCGCTCAGCGAAGAGGCCAGACGGTTGTCCACCGCCCTGGCGTCGGACGCCTACTCCCGGGTTAAGCCCGTGTTGCGCGACGCCCAGATCCGCGGTGCCCGCCTCGCCTCCGACGCCCTGGGGAAGGTCCAGCCCGCCATCGACGGCGCCCTGCACGCCGTGCCGCCGGTCGTCGACCATGCGGTGGGTACCGTCCGCCCGGCCGTCGACGATGTGCTCGGACGGATCCCGCCACTCGTGGAGGGGGCCAGGTCGAAGGTGCAGGACGATGTCCTGCCGCGCGTGGCGGGCGTGCTGCGCGATGCGGCCTCCCAGCCGCTGGCGGCCGAGGCCGCCGCCCAGCTGGCGCTGGCCACCGCCGTGGTCTCCAAAGAACTGCGCAAGGCCGGCAAGAAGGCGAGGAAGCAGCGTCGCTGGCCCGGCGTGCTCGGCAAGCTCCTGCTCGCCGGGGCGCTCGCCGCCGGCGTGGTCGTCGCCGTCCGCAAGCTGCTGACGCCGCCGTCTGAGGGCTGGCACGCACACTCCCCCGCCGACGCCTACGTCGCCGACCCGATCGCCGAGGAGAGCTTCGCCGAAGCCGCCGCCGGGAAGGTCGAGGACGCAGCCGAGACCGTGGGCGAGGCCGCCGGCGCCGCCGCTGAATGGGCGGGTGACCGGGTGGAGCAGGCGAGCGAGGCGGCCGCCGACGCCGCGGAGGCCGTCGGTGACCTGGCCGAGGACGCCGCCGAGACGGCGGAGGAGCTCGGCGAGGACGTCGCCGACCGCGTCGAGGAGACCGCTGAGGACCTGGCCGAGCGGGCCGACGAGTCGGGAGACGATGCCGACCCTTTCGCAGGTAGCCCCTTCGGAGAGGAGTCCCACCTGGGCTCCGAACCGCCGGAGGGGTACGCGGTGAAGGCCAACAGCCGGACCCGCAAGTACCGCGTCCCTGGCAGCTCAGGCTATGAGCGCGCCGCCGCCGACGTCTGGTTCACCAGCGCGGAGGCCGCCGAGGCCGCAGGCTTCGTGAAGGCGCAACGCTAGCCGCCTGGTCACGCAGACCGCGCAGATCGCGGCCGTCGGGTGTCACAACCCGGCGGCCGCGATGGCTTTCTTGGGCACGCACCCCAAGGAGGCCCGATGCCCGAGACCCTTGAGCACCACGACTGGGTGCTCGCCGCGCCGTTCCGCGCCCACCTTCGCCAGCTTCAGGCGGCGACCGGCCTGCCGTGGCCGGTGCTGGCGCTGGCTGCGGGGGTCTCCCCCGCGCTCGTCCGCCACCTCGTCCTCGGCCACCGCGGACGGCAGCTGCGCCGGCTCTCTCCGGTGTCGGCCCGACGCCTGCTGCGGCTGGACGCAGCGCGGCTGGCGGGCCTGGCCACCGAGTGGGTCCCCGCTGCGGCCACCGCCGAGCGGGTGGCGAGGCTGCTCGCGGCGGGCTGCGACCCGGAGGCCCTGGCGCGCTGGTGCCGGGTGAGTCCCAGCCACCTGGTGGCGCTCACGCAGGCCCAACGCTGCACCCGCCTCGTCGCGTTCCTGGTCGAGGCCGCCTGCCCACCCGCGCTGCTGGGCGATCCGGAGGCGCGTCGCGAGGCGGCGGCGTGAGCCGGCCGCGATTCGCCGGTGCCCACCCGCACCCCTGATCTAGGCTGCCGCCATGCCAGGGATCGGCGTCGCGCTGGGGCTGGTGGCTGCCCTCGCCATGGCCTCGGTGACCGCCGCCATCCTGCGTCGGTTGCCGCTGCCCCCCGACGAGCCGGACGCCCGCCCGTACGCCGAGTTGGTCTCGCCCCGGTTCGTCGGGCTCGTGCTGGCGTGCTGCGCCACAGCGCTGGTCACCTCCCTGCTGCTGACGGCCTGGCCGACCTGGCCGGTGTGGGTGGCGCTCGGCACCCTCGGCGTCCTGCTCGCGGTGGTGGATGCGCACACCGGGCTGCTTCCGCTGCGGTTGACCCGGGCCTTCGGCGGGCTGGTGATCCTCGGCGTCGCGCTGGTCGCCTGGCTGCGGGGCGAGCCCGCCGTGCTGGGGGTCGCGGCGCTGTGCGGGGTGGGCGCAGGCCTGCTGTTCTGGTTCCTGTGGCGGATCGGCGAGGGCCTCGGCTTCGGCGACGTCAGGCTGGCCGCCCTGGTCAGCCTTGCGGCGGGAGCCGTCTCCCTCGAACTCGCCGTGTGGGCGCTGCTGCTGGCGGGTCTGGCTGGCGTGGTCTGGGGTCTGGTCGTACGGCTGCGCCGGGGTGCCGACGGGCCGTTCCCCTACGGTCCGTCGCTGGTCCTTGGGCCCTACCTCGCCCTGCTGGTTCAGGCGGGTCTGGGGGCGGCCGGGCTCGGCTGAGGCCGGCGGCTCAGGCCACGGCGGCCTGCGACACCTCGACCCACCGGGCCAGCAGTGCGCTCGCAGCGCCGCTGTCCACGGCCTCGGCTGCCCTGGCGAGGTGGACGGCCAGCTGCTCGGCCACCGGCGTGCCGGGCACTGGCCCGGCGTGGGCCAGCATCGCGGCGGCCGCGTTCAGCAACACGATGTCGCGGATCGGGCCCTGGGCGCCGCCGAGCACGTCACGCACCACCTGCGCGTTGTGCGCAGGGTCGCCGCCGACCAGATCCTCCGGCCGTGCCCTGGCCAGCCCCAGCTCTGCCGGGTCGAGGTCGGTCTGGGTGACCTGCCGGTCGCCGATCACCCAGACCCGCGACCGGGTGGTGGTGGTCAACTCGTCCAGCCCGTCACCGCCGTGGAAGGCCAGCCCGCGGTGCCCCCTGCCGGCGATGACGCCCGCCACCCGCGGCGCCAGGTCGGGATTGGCCACCCCCACGGCCTGGGCCTGCGGCCGGGCCGGGTTGGCCAACGGCCCCAGGAAGTTGAAGGCGGTCTGGACGCCCAGCTCCTTGCGGGCCGAGCCCGCGTGCCGCAGCGACGGGTGGTACAGCGGCGCGAACAGGAAGACGATGCCCACCCTGGCCAGCACGTCGGGCTGCGCCTGCGGCGGCACGGTGAGGGCGACCCCGAGCGCCTCAAGGCAGTCGGCGGTCCCACAGGCAGAGGACGCCGCCCGGTTGCCGTGCTTGACCACCGGCACCCCGGCGGCTGCGGTGACGAGGGCCGCCATGGTGGAGACGTTGACGGTGTTGGCCCGGTCGCCGCCCGAACCGACCACATCGACAGCATTCCGCGGCAGGTCGACGGCGGTCGCCCTGTCCAGCATCGCCTGGGCCAGCCCCGACAGTTCGTCCACGGTCTCGCCCTTGGCGCGCAGGGCGACGGCGAAACCGGCGATCTGCACCGGCGTCGCGTCCCCGGCCAGGATCTGGTCCATCGCCCAGCGGGCGGAGGCGGCGTCCAGGTCCCGCCCGGCGATCAGGCCGGTCAGGACATCGGGCCAGGTCTGGCCCACTACTCCGCCTTCGCGGCCAACCGCGAGCGCAGCAACTCGGCGGCCGCGGCGGGAAGCCGGACCGGATCGATCGGGTAGGAGCTCACGGCCTCGGCACGCGACCAGGTGGCCAGCCAGGCGTCCGCCACCCGAGCCACCAGCAGCAGCACCGGCGGGCAGTTGGGGATCTCGTCCTTGAGCTGGTGGGCGAGGCCCATGCCGCCGGCCGGGACCGCCTCGGCGTCGAGGATGACCAGGTCGATGTCGCCGGCGTCCATCGCCCACAGCACTGCCGGCTGGGTGGCGACCTCCCTGACCTCGATCTCGGGCAGGTCGGCCGCGAGCCGGCTGCCGAGCGCGAGCCGGACCTGTTCGCGCACCGTGCGGTCGTCCGAGTACAGCAGGACGTTCGCGGTCTGGGTCTGGTCGCTCATCGGTCTTCCTCGTCTGGGGCGCGGGTCGGCTGGTCGTCATGGTAACCGGTTCCGTTCGGCTCCACCGACCGTGCCGCCCGGAGGGCGGCCAGCCGCTCCTCACGGTCGAGCTGCCGGTCGACCCGGGCCGCCTCCCTGCGCGATTCCTTCAGCCACTGCGCGAACAGCACCCCCATGATCACCCCCATCGTCAGGTCGCCGGTGGCCCACATGATCGCTCCGGCGATGTACTGGTCGTCGATCGGGCTGGGCGGCCAGGCGCGCTCGAAGGCCAGGTACCAGTCCTCGGCGATCAGCCGGGACGATCCCATGATCGTCACCCCGAGGAAAGAGGTGAACGGCATCGTCAGGAAGAACAGCAGGATGCGGATCGGGTAGGCGGGCCGGTTCGGCATCGGGTCGTTACCCACCAGCGGCCAGAAGAAGAGGCAGCCGATGGTGATCATCACGGCGTGCATGACGTCATGCGCGAGGTCGTTGTCCAGGGTGAGCGGGTAGAGATCGGTCATGTAGAGGACGAACGGCCACATGATCATCAGGGCGGTAGCCAGCGGCGGGAAGAACAGCACCCGTGCGGGCAGGGAGTGGATCACCCGGCTCACCCGGCGCCGTCCGGTACGGCCGAGGTTGCGCAGCAGCAGCGTG
>JAEYUH010000054.1 GCA_023432725.1 Actinomycetes bacterium
TCGCCCGAACCGGTCTCGAACGTCGGGCTCTCGGTCACCGAGGATGTCGCCGCGGTGGGCGTCACCGGCCTCGCCCTCGCCTTCCCCGTCATCGCCGCCGTGATCGCCGGCCTGCTGCTGATCGCGATGATCGTGCTGGCCGCCGTCCTGCTCAACCAGATCGGCAAGGGCTGGACGGCGCTGCGCCGGCGGTTCGCCCGCCAGTCATGATCGTCGTCGTCGGCGCCACCCTGCCCGGGATGGCAGCAGCGGCGCGCCTGGCCAGGGTGGGCCACCGGGTGGTCATCCTCGACCGGGCGTCGGGTCCGCGGGACCTGCTTCCGACCCCCGTCGACGCCGATCCCACGACAGTGGCGCTGCCCGCCGCCTGGCGGGACCTGTTCCGCAAGTCCGGCCGTCCGCTGGACGCCGAACTGGCACGCCACCGGCTCTCCCTCGTCCCCGCGCCGCCTGCCACCGTCGTGACCGGGGAAGGGACGCTGACCCTGCCCAGCGACCGTGCCGGGCAGTGGCACACCCTTGTCGACACGCTCGGCACCGGCCCTGCCACAGCCTGGCGCGACCTGCTGGACCGGCTGGACGACGCCTGGCTCGCGCTGCGGCCGCTCGGCGTGGAGGCCGAACTCACCGACAGCAGGCTCGATCGCTCCGCCCGGCAGGTGCTGCGGCCGACCGAGAGCGTTGCCGACCTCGCCCGGCAGGTGGGACCCGTCCTGGGCAGCCTCCTCACCGGCCTGGCCGAGCGCCGCGGCTCCGACCCGCGGACCACGCCGGGCTGGCTCGGCACCCGGTTGAGCCTGGAACGCACCTTCGGGCGTTGGCAGCTCACCGACGCCGATGGCGCTCCGCAGCCGGCGGCCCGGCTGGGTGACCTGCTCGCCCAGCGGCTCGCCGACCGTGGGGTCGACCTGCGCTGGGCGACGACTGTCGACGCTGTGGGCGAGGGCCGGGTCAGCACCACGGAGGGAGAGCTCGCCTGTCGCGCGGTGGTGGTCACCACCGACCCGTGGCAGCACCGCGAGCTGGTGGGGCGGAGCGATCGTGACCTGGCAGCCCTGATCCGGCGGCTGCGGCCCGCCGCCACCGCCGGGCCGCGCTGGGACGGCTGGCGCACCCTGTTCCGGCTGCCGCGCCTGCGCACCGGGGTCCCACGGGTGTACGCAGCCTCGGCGTTCAGTCCGGCCGGCCCCGAGCCGTGGGCCCAGCTGCTGACCGGGGCGTTGGCCGCCTACCGGGTGCACGAGGACCTCACCGGCCAGGACATGCGGCCCACCAACAAGGCGTGGCGGCCGGGTCAGGCCAGGACGGTCACCTCGACCCCGACGAACATGTCGGACTCGCTCGGGCCGGAGTAGACACCCTTCAGCGGCGGGACGTCGAAGTAGTCGCGCCCCACGCCCAGCTCGATGTGGAAGTCGCCGGGCGCGGTGTCGTTGGTGGGGTCGAGCCCCACCCACATCCCGTCCCAGTACTGCAGCCAGGCGTGCGACTCCCCGGTCTGGACCTGGCCCACCGCGGGGTTCCGGGACGGCACCACGTAGCCCGAGACGTAGCGCGCCGGGATGCCGGCCGCGCGCAGCGCCCCGAGCCCCAGGTGGACCAGGTCCTGGCACACCCCGGCCCCTGCCTGCCACACCTCGGTGGCCCTGGTCTGGACCTCCGTCGAGCCCGGGACGTACTCCACCCGGCCGCGGATCGTGTTGACCAGGACGTGCACTGCCTCGGCAGGGGTAGCGGCCTCGTGCCGGACCCCGGCTGCCAGGGTGCGCAGTTCGTCCGGCGGCTCGACGTGGCTGCCGACCTGGAGCATCTCGACCATCGTTTCGGCGAACTCGGGTCCGGACAGCTCCTCCCAGGTCAACCCCTGGCCGGTGGCAGGGCGGTCGCCGACCTCGACGGTGCTGGTGGCTACCACCGCCAGGCGGTCGTGCGGCGCGGAGATCTCGAAGGCCGTCACGTGGGTTCCCCAGTAGTCGCGGAACGAGTAGGTCCAGGCGGTCGGCGTGATCTCGAGGTTGCTCGCCAGCACCAGCTGCTCGCGGTTCGACCGCGGCGTCATCCGTGCCTCGTTGTGCGAGGCCGCCACGCCTTCGGGGTACCGGTAGCCGGTGTGGTGGACCACCCGTAGTTGCCTGCCCATCAGGCTCCCTCCCGCCAGCTCGCCGCGGTGGCGCCGGAGAAGTACCGCCGGGTGACGGCCTCGGTCGCCTGGTAGCAGCTGCGCTGCAGGTCGGCCATCCGGCGCGGCAGGTCCTCCAGGATCCGCTGCGGGTCCTGGTACTCCAGCGCCGCGCGGGCGGTGCCGAGGATCCGCTGCGCGTCGTCGTGGAAGCCGGTCCGCCGTCCGCCCTCCGACAGCTGGCTGAGCGCCCGTTCCGCAGTGGTGAGGGTGTGCACCACAGACCGCGGGAAGAGCCGGTCCAGCAGCAGGAACTCCGCCGCGTCCCGGTCGCTGATCACCCCGCCGTAGCTGCGGACGAAGGCATGGTGGGCGCCGCACCCCCGCAGCACGTTGTGCCAGGCGCTCT
>JAEYUH010000123.1 GCA_023432725.1 Actinomycetes bacterium
GTCTACCTCGTGGTGCGCTCGCACGCGATCTTCGAACTGTCCGCCGCGGCCAGCACCGCCGTCGTGGTGGTGGGAACCGTCACGCTGCTGGCCGGCGCGTGGATCGGAACCAGCAAGGACGACATCAAGAAGGTGCTGGCGGGCTCCACGATGAGCCAGATCGGCTACATGATCCTGGCCGCGGGCATCGGCCCTGCCGGGTACGCCTTCGCGATCTTCCACCTGCTCACCCACGGCTTCTTCAAGGCCAACATGTTCCTCGGCGCCGGCTCGGTGATGCACGCCATGGACGACGACGTGAACATGCGCCACTACGGCGGCCTGTCCCAGGTCATCAAGGTGACCTTCTGGACCTTCGCCATGGGCTACCTGGCGATCATCGGCTTCCCGTTCTTCGCCGGCTACTTCTCCAAGGACCACATCATCGAGGCCGCCTTCGGGCAGAGCACGCTGGTCGGCGCCTGCGCGCTGATCGGCGCCGGCATCACGGCGTTCTACATGACGCGGCTGATGCTGATGACCTTCTTCGGGGAACGGCGCTGGCAGGACGGGGTCCACCCGCACGAGTCGCCCAAGGTGATGACGGTGCCGCTGATCATCCTCGCGGTGTTCTCCGTGGTGTCCGGCGCGCTGATGAACTTCTGGATCCAGGAGTGGCTGGAGCCCGCCACCGGGGCGCACCCGCACGAGCTCTCGCTGGTCCCGACCGCGGTCGGCTGGGCGACCATGGCGATAGTGGCAGCAGGCGTCGCGCTCGGCTGGTTCGTGTTCGGACGCACGCCGATTCCGACCACAGCGCCCGCCACCTCGAACCCGGTCACCATCGCGGGTCGCAACGACCTGTTCGGCGACGCCGTCAACGACACCCTGGTGGTCTGGCCCACGATGCGCCTGGCGGACGGGGCCGTGGCCACCGACCAGCGGTTGATCGACGCCGGGGCCGACGGCCTGGCCGGGATGTTCTCCGGCCTGTCGAGCCAGGGACGCAAGCTGCAGACCGGCCAGGTGCGCCGGTACGCGCTCGGGCTGACCGTCGGCGTGCTCATTGTCGGTGTCGTGATGATCCTGAGCCAGTTGGCCTGAGGGAGGACGTGGAGATGACTATTCCCTGGCTGACCCTCCTGGGGCTGGTGCCGCTGCTGGGCGCAGTGGTGCTGTGCTTCCCGGTCAAGGGGGTGGCGAAGGGCCTGGGCATGACCTTCGCCCTGATCACCGCGGGCCTCGGCTTCGGGGTCGCCGCCCTGTACACCTCCGGTGCCCAGCTCGCCGAGCTGGTGCCGTGGATCCCCGCCTTCGGCGCCTCCTGGGCGCTCGGGGTGGACGGCATGTCGCTGATGATGGTGCTGCTCACCGTCGTGCTGACGCCGCTGGTGCTGCTCGCGGAGTGGAAGCTGTTCGACAGCCGCAGCGAGACCCGCTGGAACGCGCAGGTGTTCTTCGCGCTCGTCCTGCTGCTCGAGGCGCTGTCGCTGTTCGTCTTCCTCGCCGACGACGTGCTGCTGTTCTACCTCTTCTTCGAGGCGACGCTGATCCCGATGTACTTCCTGATCGGCGGCTTCGGTGGCCCGCGCCGCTCCTACGCGGCGGTGAAGTTCCTGCTGTTCAGCCTCGCCGGCGGCCTGATCATGCTGTTCAGCGTGATCGGCCTGTACGCCGAATCCACCACCCAGTTCGGCGCCCCGACCTTCCTGGTCGCCGATTTGGTCCGGCTCGGCTTCGCCCCCGGCACCGAGATGCTGCTGATGGTGGGCTTCCTGATCGCCTTCGTCATCAAGGCGCCGATGGTGCCCGTCCACACCTGGCTGCCGACCGCCGCCGAGGAGGGCACGCCCGGAACGTCGGTGCTGCTGGTCGGCGTCCTGGACAAGATCGGCACCTTCGGGATGATCAAGTTCTGCCTGGCGATCTTCCCCGACGCCAGCCGCGCCGCCGGCCCGGTGATGATCGTGCTGGCGCTGGTCTCGATCCTGTACGGCGCGGTGGCGGCGATCGGTTCGAAGAACCTGCTGCGGCTGGTCGCCTACACCTCGGTGAGCCACTTCGGCTTCATGGTGCTCGGCATCTACACCTTCACCACCGCCGGGACCAGCGGAACCATCTTCTACATGCTCAACCACGGCTTCTCCACCGCCGCGCTGTTCCTGGTGCTGGGCTTCCTGATCAGCCGCCGCGGCTCGGCGATGGTCGAGTCCTTCGGCGGGGTGGAGAAGGTGGCTCCCGTGCTGGCGGGCAGCGTCCTCGTGGCGGGCCTGTCGGCGCTCGCCCTGCCGGGCATGTCCAGCTTCGTCAGCGAGTTCATGGTGCTGGCCGGCACCTGGTCGCGGGAGCCGTGGGTGGCTGCCGTGGCGGTGCTGGGCACCGTGCTGGCGGCGGTCTACATCACGCTGATGTACCAGCGCACCATGACGGGGCCGGCCACCGACCAGGTGCGCGAGCACATCACCACCGACCTGACGGGGCGGGAGAGATGGGTGATGGTCCCGCTGATCGGGGTCATCCTGCTGCTCGGCTTCGTCCCGCAGCTCGCGCTCGACGTCATTGAGCCGACGAGCGTGGCCACCCTGACCCAGGCCGGGATCTCCGATCCCGTCGTGCCGTTCGGAGAGGAAGCACAGTGAACATCGCGGCTCCGAGCTTCGAATGGTTCGAGCTCTCACCGATCCTCATCGTGCTGGTGGGGGCGTGCCTCGGCGTGCTGCTGGAAGCGGTGCTGCCGCGCCAGTGGCGGTTCAACGCCCAGCTGGCCGTGGTCGAGCTGACCGCCCTTGCCGCCTTCGTGATGCTGGTCCTGAACTGGCGGCGCGACAACTCCGGCCTGCTCGCGATGGGCTCGATCACCCTGGACGGGCCCACCTACATCGCCTGGGGGGCGCTGCTGGTCTTCGGGCTGCTCAGCATCCTGGTGTTCTCCGAGCGCAACCTCGACAACGGGGCCACCACCTTCGCCGCGTCCGCCTCGTCGGTGCCCGGCAGCCAGTTCGAGGCGGACGCCAGCGCGGCCCGGCTCGAGCACTCCGAGGTCTTCCCGCTGGCGCTGTTCTCGCTGGGCGGCATGATGGTCTTCGCCTCGGCCAACGACCTGCTGACCCTGTTCATCGGCCTTGAGGTGATGAGCCTTCCGCTCTACCTGCTCAGCGCGATGGCCCGCCGCCGCCGGCTGCTCAGCCAGGAGGCAGGCCTGAAGTACTTCCTGCTGGGCGCCTTCTCGTCGGCCTTCTTCCTGTTCGGGATGGCCCTGCTCTACGGGTACGCGGGGTCCTTCGACCTGGCCGCCATCGACGCCGCCATCGCCGCTCCCGTCTACGGTCGCGGGCTGCTCTACACCGGCATGGCGATGCTCGGCGTCGGCGTCCTGTTCAAGATCGGCGTCGTCCCGTTCCACGCCTGGGTGCCCGACGTCTACGTCGGCGCCCCGACCCCGGTGACCGGGTTCATGGCGATCTGCACCAAGCTGGCAGCCGTGGCCGGCGCCGCCCGGGTGTTCTACGTCGCCCTGGGTGCCGAGCGGTGGAGCTGGCAGCCCCTGCTCGCGGTGCTCGCCATCCTCACCATGGCCGTCGGTGCGATCCTCGCCCTGACCCAGACCGACATCAAGCGGATGCTGGCCTACTCGTCGATAGCGCACGCCGGCTTCCTGCTGACCGCCATCGTCGGCGCCCTGTCCGATGTGCCCGGGGGCCAGCTGAACAGCGTCGGGTCGATCATGTTCTACCTGATCGCCTACGGTTTCGCCGTCGTCGCCGCCTTCGCCATCGTCACTCTGGTCCGTGACCAGGCCGGCGAGGTGAACACGCTGGCCGGGTGGTCGGGCCTGGGCAGGACGCACCCCTGGCTGGCGGGGATCTTCGCCTTCCTGATGCTGAGCTTCGCCGGCATCCCGCTGACCGGTGGCTTCATCGGCAAGTGGGCGGTGTTCTCGGCGGCCTGGCGCGGCGGGTACTGGTGGCTGGTCCTGGCGGCCATCATCTTCAGCCTCATCGCCGCCTACTTCTACATCCGGGTCATCGTGGTGATGTTCTTCGGCGACCCGAACCGGCAGGTGAGGGTCGGCGGGGCCAGCGGCATGACCTGGGTGCCGATCGTGGTCGGTGCCGTCGCCACCGCCTACCTCGGGCTGTTCCCCGGTCAACTGCTCGACCTGCTGGCGCGGGCCGAAGTTTTCCTTCGCTAGGCTGGCCGGGTGTTCGTCGACAGCGCCATCAGCGCCGCCAGCGCCGAGCTGGACCCCGCCTTCAACGAGCGGGTGACCGACCTGCTCGAGCAGGTGGAGCAACGGCTGCTGGACGCCGCGGCGGCCGACACCGCCTTCGCCACCCAGGCGGCCCGTCACATCATCAGCGCAGGCGGCAAACGGTTCCGTCCGCTGCTGGTGATCCTGGCCTCGATGGTCGGGGAGCGCGCCGCGTCCGAGGAGGACGTCATCAAGGCGGCCCTCGTGGTGGAGCTCACCCACGTCGCGAGCCTGTACCACGACGACGTGATGGACGAGGCGGAACTGCGCAGGGGCGCGGCCAGCGCGAACCGACGCTGGGACAACAATGTCGCCATTCTGGTCGGCGACCTGCTGTTCTCCCGCGCCTCCAGCATCGTCGCCCGGCTGGGCGTCGAGTACGTGAGCCTGCAGGCCGACACCTTCGCCAGGCTGGTTCAGGGACAGCTCGCCGAGACCCGCGGCCCGCAGCCCGGTGACGATCCGCTGGCGCACTACCTGGCTGTCGTGGCCGACAAGACCGGCTCTCTGATCGCGACCTCCGCCCGGTTCGGCGGCATGGTGGCAGGGGCGCCGGACGAGGCGCTCGCCGCGCTGGCCGCTTTCGGTGAGGAGATCGGCATCGTCTTCCAGCTCAGCGACGACATCATCGACATCGCCTCCGACACCGCCGGCAAGACCCCCGGCACCGACCTTCGGGCCGGCGTCCCGACGCTGCCGACCCTGCTCGCCCGCCGGTCCGACGACCCCGGTGACGCACGCCTGCTCGCTTTGCTGGACGGCGGCATCGAGGGTGACGAGGACGTGGCCGAGGCGCTCCGGTTGCTGCGGGCCCACCCGGCGCTGGACGAGGCGCGCGCCGAGGTCGCCCGACGGGCAGAGGTCGCCCGCGGCCACCTTGCCGGACTGCCCGCCGGACCGGCCCGCGACGCCCTGGTGGCGCTCTGCGACGGGGTCATCACCCGCTCGTCCTGACGTCCAGCCCGACCGCGGCGACGTGGTTGCCCCGGTCGCCCGCGGGTACGGTGGGAGGAGACTCCCAGGAGGTGGCTGGCCGTGGACCGTCCCCGCGTCGTGATCATCGGGTCGGGCTTCGGCGGCCTGTTCACCGCCAAGGCCCTGGCGGGCGCCCCGGTGGAGATCACCCTGATCTCGCGGACCGTCTCCCACCTGTTCCAGCCGCTGCTGTACCAGGCCACCACGGGCATCCTGTCCACCGGCGAGATCGCCCCCGCCACCCGCGACATCCTGCGGCGACAGCGCAACGCCACGGTGTTGCTGGCGGAGGTGACGGGGGTGGATCTCACCGCGCGGACGGTGACGGCGCAGAAGCTCGGCCAGACCATCACCCGCCCGTACGACTACCTCGTCGTGGCGGCCGGGGCCGGCCAGTCCTATTTCGGCAAGGACAGGTTCGCGCTGTTCGCGCCCGGCATGAAGACCGTCGACGACGCCCTCGAGCTGCGGGCCAGGATCTTCGGCTCCCTTGAGATGGCCGAACTCAGCGACTCACCTGCCGAGCGGGAGCGCCTGCTCACCTTCGTCGTGGTGGGAGCCGGACCCACCGGGGTCGAGATGGCGGGGCAGATCGCCGAACTCACCAACGACGTCCTGGTGCGCAGCTTCCGCCGGATCGACACCCGCAGCGCCCGGGTCATCCTGCTCGACGCCGTGGACGCCGTCCTGCCGCAGTTCGACCCCACGCTGTCGGCGGCGGCGCGGCGGCA
>JAEYUH010000290.1 GCA_023432725.1 Actinomycetes bacterium
CGACGTCGACGGCTACGCCGGCTGGGTGGCCGCCATGGAGAACCGGCGGGCGTACTTCAAGAGCCACGGCGCGGTCTCCACCGACCACTCCCACCGCGACGCGCGGGTCGAACCGCTCCCCGACGACGAGGCCGAGCGGCTCTACGCCCGCGCCCGGGGCGGGACCATCACCCCCGACGAGGCCGACACGCTGCGGCGCGGCTTCATGTTCGCCCAGGCCAGGATGGCCGCCGACGACGGCCTCGTGATGACTATGCACCCGGCCGTCCACCGCAATCACCACCCGGGCACCTTCGCCGAGTACGGAGCGGACGTCGGGGCCGACATCCCGCTGCGGGTCGAGTTCACCGATGCCGTGGCCCCGATGCTGGCGGCGTTCGGCACCTCGCCCTACTTCCAGGTGGTCTTCTTCACGATGGACGAGACCGTCTACTCCCGCGAACTCGCGCCGCTGGCGGGCTTCTACCCGTCGGTCTACGTCGGGGTGCCGTGGTGGTTCATCGACGCCCCGGACGCGATGAACAGGTTCCGCGGCGCCGTCACCGAGGCCGCGGGCTTCGGCCGCACCTCCGGTTTCATCGACGACACCCGCGCGTTCGCCTCGATCCCGGCCCGCCACGACCTCAGCCGCCGGGTCGACGCCGGCTATCTGGCTCGCTTGGTCGGCGAGCACCGCCTGACCCTTGACGAAGCCGTCGACACCGCCACAGAACTCGTGGTGGGCAACCCGCGAAAGGCGTTCAAGCTATGACCTCCCCCGCCGCCGATCGGCTCTCCCGGGCCACCGGGCACGGCCGTCCCGCCGCGCCGGTGCGCATCGTGCACCTCGGGGTCGGGAACTTCTTCCGCGCCCACCAGGCCTGGTACACCGAGCACGCCCCGGACGCCGCCGCGTGGGGCATCGCCGGGTTCACCGGCCGCTCCCCCGCGATGGCCGAGGCGCTCGGCCCGCAGGACGGGCTCTACACCCTGATCACGCGCGGGCCCCAGGGCGACTCCTACGAGGTGATCTCCTCGCTGGTCGCGGTGCACGCCGCCGCAGAGCACGAGGCCTTCCTGGCGTACCTCCGCTCCCCCGCCGTGGCGATCCTCACCCTCACCGTCACCGAGGCGGGCTACCTCCGCGGCCTCGACGGCCGCCTGGACACCGAGCACAGGGGCGTGACAGACGACATCGCCGCGCTGCGCGCCGACCCGGCAGCACCGGTGACCACCACGCCCGGACGGATCGTCGCCGGCCTGCTCGCGCGCCGCGCAGCCGGAGCGGGCCCGATCACCGTCCTGCCGTGTGACAACCTGTCCCACAACGGCGACGTGGTCGCCACCGTGGTCGCCGACCTGGCCGATGAGGTGGACCCGTCGTTGGCGGAGTGGATCGCCGCGAACGTCTCGTTCGGCACCACCATGGTCGACCGGATCACCCCCGCCACCACCGACCAGCACCGCCACGACGTGGCTGCCGCAACCGGTGCCAGCGACGCGGCCCCGGTTCCCACCGAGCCGTTCAGCGAATGGGTGATCCAGGGCGAGTTCCCGGCCGGCCGGCCGGCGTGGGACGCCGCCGGCGCGATGCTCGTCGATGACGTCGAGCCGTTCGAGCGGCGCAAGCTGTTCCTGCTCAATGGGGCGCACTCGCTGCTGGCCTACGCCGGCTCGATCCTCGGCCCCGAGACGGTGGCCGACGCGATCGCCGACCCGCGCTGCCGGGCGTGGGTCCAGCAGTGGTGGGACGAGGCCAGCGGCCACATCCCGCTGCCGGCGGACGACCTCGCGGCCTACCGCGAGGCGCTGCTCGGCCGCTTCGGCAACCCCAACATCCGCCACGCCCTCGCCCAGATCGCCGCCGACGGCTCGCTGAAGGTCGGGGTCCGGATCGTCCCGACGCTGCGCGCCGAACTCGCCGACGGCAGGATCGCCGACGGCGCGGCCCGGGCGGTCGCCGCGTGGGTGCTGCATCTGCGGGGCCTGGGCGCGCCGGTGAAGGATGTCCGTGCCGACGAGGTGCGGGAACTGGCGGCGGGCAGCCTCGACACGGCCGTCGCCGGCGTTCTGGGCTTCCTGGACGCCGACCTGGCCGGCGATGAGCGGCTGCGTGCCGCGGTGGCCGTCCACGCCACCGAACTGGCCGGCCTGGCCCGCTGAGACACGGAAAGGTAGCTCCATGGAACTGCGCAAGGACGCCCGCTGGTCCCTCGTCGTCCCCACCTCGATGGGGGTGCGGATCACACCCGAGAACCGCCAGCCGGTCCACACCGCCGACCGGTTCGTACTGCAGGCGACCAGCGCGGAGACCAACGTGGCCGCAGTGGCGTCGTACCTCGGCGAGCCGACCAAGGTGCTTACCGCGTTCGTCGCCGGATCACCGGTCGCCGAGATCATCAAGGCGAACCTGCGCGCCCGCAACATGAGCTACGAGGGCCCCGACCTGCCCCAGGGAGACGCGTGGGGGCTGCGCCACCAGTTCAACATCGCCGACTCCGGCTTCGGCGGGCGTGCGCCGCGGGTGTGGAACGATCGGGCCGGCGAGGTCGGCCGCGAGCTCAGCATCGACCAGTTCGACCTGGACCGGCTGTTCGGCCGGGAGGGGGTGAGAATCCTCCACCTCTCAGGGCTGATCGCGGCCCTGTCGGCGAAGACCTCGCAGTTCTGCGTCGAACTGGCCAAAGCTGCCAAGCAGCACGGCACCCTCGTCAGCATGGACATGAACTACCGCGCATCCTTCTGGAAGGGTCGCGAGCAGGAACTGTCGAAGGCCTTCTCAGAGATCGCCGAGCTGTGCGACGTCCTCTACGGCAACGAGGAGGACTTCCAGCTCTGCCTGGGGATCCCGGGCCCGGAAGCCGGCGGGGAGGGCATCGACGCCGAGATCGACGGCTTCAAGGAGATGATCGGGCGGATCAAGCAGGCCTACCCCAACGCCTCCTGGATCGGTACCTCGCTGCGCGAGGTGGTCTCGGCGAACCACCACAGGTGGGGCATGGTGCTGTGGCACGACGGCGAGTTCGTGGTCCTTCCGCTGCGCGACATCGACGTGCTCGACCGGATCGGCGGCGGCGACGGCTCGGTGGGCGGCGTCCTGTACGGCGTCCTGAAGGGGTGGGACGTGAAGCGCTGCGCCCAGTTCGGCTGGGCCACCGGCGCTCTGGCCGCAACGTCGCTCACCGACTACGGCGCGCCCGCCGACGAGGCGCAGGTTTGGGCGATCTGGGAGGGCAACGCCCGCGTCCAGCGCTGATCGGGCAGCCCCTCGCCCCCCTGAGCGCACGAACCGGCTCGACAGGCCAACCCGCGCCGTCCGCGACCGTAGAGTGTCGTCCACGGGGACCACAGCCACCCGGCAGGGCACCGGCCCCTGAGGAGGCGCCATGACGGTCGAGTGGTGGAGCATCATCCCGTTCGCGCTCCTGCTGCTCTGCATCGCGATCCTCCCGCTCGTGTCGGCCACCGAGCGGGCGTGGGAGCGGAACTCGGTCAAGCTCGGGGTGTCGGTGCTGCTCGGGGTACCCGTCGCGATCGCCTACCTCGTCGCCGGCCAGACCACCTCGGTGGTGCATGCACTCGTCGAGTACGGGCAGTTCATCACGCTGCTGTTCGCCCTGTTCGTGGTTTCCGGCGGCATCTTCCTCACCGGCGACATCCGTGCCACGCCACGGAACAACACGATCTTCCTCGCGATCGGCGGCGCGATCGCCTCCATCGTGGGCACCACCGGCGCGGCGATGCTGCTCATCCGCCCGCTGCTGAACACCAACCGGGAGCGCACCCACCGCGTCCACACCGTCGTCTTCACGATCTTCATCGTCGCCAACTGCGGCGGCCTGCTCACCCCGCTGGGCGACCCGCCGCTGTTCCTCGGGTTCCTGCGCGGGGTGCCGTTCGAGTGGACGCTCACCCTCTTCCCGGAGTGGCTGTTCACCAACGGCCTGCTGCTGCTGACCTACTACGGGCTCGACCGTCGCGCCTGGGCGCGCGAGCCGGAGGCGGCGATCGACTGGGACGAGGCCGCGCAGACCCGCCTGGGGCTGCGGGGCAAGGTGAACATCGCCTTCTTCGCGGTCATCGTGGTGGCGGTGGCGAGCATCCCTTCACTCGAGCTGCACGCCATCGAAGTCGGGACCGCCGCCTGGTGGCAGTGGGTGCCGTGGCGCGAGCTGGCCATGCTGGCCGCCGCGGGCGCGTCCTACACCCTGGGCGACAAGGTCGTCCGCTTCAAGCTCAACAGGTTCACCTGGCACCCGATCCTCGAGGTGGCGGCGCTGTTCCTCGGGATCTTCCTTGCAATGATCCCTGCGCTGGACTACCTCGCGCAGGTGGCGCCGGCGCTGCCGCTCAACAACCTCACGTTCTTCTTCTTCAGCGGCATCCTGTCGTCGGTGCTCGACAACGCGCCCACGTACGCGACGTTCTTCGAGATGGCGTCCCAACTGCCCGGCGACCCGCTGCTCGGGCTGGTGGCCGGCGTGCCGGAGTCCTTCCTGGTCTCGGTGTCGCTCGGCTCGGTGTTCTGGGGTGCGGCGACCTACATCGGCAACGGCCCCAACTTCATGACGAAGTCGGTCGCCGACAGTGCCGGGGTCAAGATGCCGTCCTTCGGCGGCTACATCGGATGGTCGATGCGCTTCCTCGTCCCGATCCTGGTCGCGATGGCGGCGATCTTCGTCGCCGAGGGAGCAGTCTGGAACACCGGCGGGATCATCCTGGCAGCCCTGATCGCAGCCAGCTCGGTGGTGCAGGCGGTCCGCAACAAGCGACCTCCCACCCACACCCCCACCCCGCGCCCGTAGCCCGGGACCGTCTCCCGGCTCGCGGACGGACCGTGGGGGTCTCGGCCGACAGCCGGCCGCCGGACAGCACGATGGCCCGGGTCCCTCGGACCGGGCCATCGCACCAGCCGGCTAAGCCTCAACGGAGGGCTTCAGGCCCGCCTCCTCGAGGGCCTCCGCCGGCTTCCCGCGGCGCAGTGCGATCGCCTGGACGATCTCCTGATACCTCGCCTCCGACAGCGGGTAGGCCGCCATCACGAGCTGCCCGAGGGCGGTGGCCCCAACCACGAACACCAGCGCCCAGAACAGGATGGCCCGGCCGACCTCGTCCGGCGGCTGGATCCCCTGGGACACCTCGGCGGCGTTGAAGCCGGCCCAGACCAGCGCGAAGCCGCCCAGGAAGCCGCCGAGCGCCTGACCCATCTTGCGGCAGAACGAGAACACGGCGTAGGTGGTGCCTTCGGTCCGGGCGCCGATCTTCCACTCGCCGAACTCGACGCAGTCCGCCTCGAGAGCCCACATCAGGGTGTTCACCCCGAAGACGCCCAGGCCCAGCACGAAGAACCCAACCGAGCCGAGCCACGGCTGCTGCTCGAGCGGCGCGAACCACAGGATCAGGATGCCGACGTACAGGAAGCAGGCGACGAGGATGTAGGCGATGCGCTTGCCGATGGTGCGAACCATGAGCGGGATGAACGGGGACACCAGGAAGAGCGCCAGCGTCTGGGCGGTCTGGTTGATGGCGATGTAGGTGGCGTCGTTCTGGACGTAGAGGGCGATGTAGGAGCCGAGGGTCTGCAGCACGGTGATCCCGAGCAGCAGCAGCACCGAGCTCGCCGCGAGGATCTGGAGCGGACGGTTCACCCGCAGCGCGCCGAAGCTCTCCTTCATCGTGACGGGCTTGGGGTCGCGCGCCACCTGCTCCATGGTTCCGGCCACCGTGAGCAGGTAGAGCACCGCGGCCAGCACCGAGATCAGTCCGACGGCGAGCGCGAGCGCGTTCTGCAGGCCGACCGGGTCGGTCTGGTAGGCCTTGATCAGCGGCGCGATGACCCACGACAGCAGCAGGATCATGGCGGCCGAGCCGTACATCCGGAACCCGGCCAGCTTCGCGCGCTCGGTCGGCACCTGGGTGAGGG
>JAEYUH010000344.1 GCA_023432725.1 Actinomycetes bacterium
CGGTTCGCCGAGTACGCCCTGGCGATGTACGACCGGCTGGGCGACAGGGTGCAGAACTGGACGACCCTCAACGAGCCGTGGTGCTCGTCCTTCCTGAGCTACGCCGCCGGCGAGCACGCCCCCGGCCACACCGACAAGGTCGAGTCCGTCCGCGCGATGCACCACCTGCTGCTGGCCCACGGCCTGGCCACCACGGCGCTGCGCGAGGCCGGCGGGGACTACCTGTCGCTCGGCATCACGCTGAACTTCGGCCCTGTGATCCCGGCCAGCGACGACCCGGCCGACCTCGACCTGGTGCGCCGGGTGGACGGCACCAACAACCGGGTCTTCGTCCACCCGCTCTTCACCGGCGAGTACCCCGCCGACGTCAGGGACGACCTGGCGCCGTGGTGGCCGGACGACCTGGTCGTCGACGGCGACCTGGCCACGATCGCCACCCCGATCGATGTCCTCGGCGTGAACTACTACTCGACCAACATGATGCGCGCCGCCCGGCCGGGGGAGCAGACCGGCCCGCGGATCGTGCGCGGGCGGCAACTCGCCACCCCGCACCTCACGGCGCCGGACGCGGTCTGGGTGTCCCGCGGCCTGCCGCAGACCGACATGGGCTGGGACGTCGATCCCGACGGCCTGCGGAAGCTGCTGCTGTGGCTGCACACCACGTACACCGGGCCGGCCGGGACCGCCCTTGTGATCACAGAGAACGGCGCGGCCTACCCCGACGAGCCCGGCCCGGACGGCACGATCGACGACCAGGACCGGATCGGCTACGTCCGTGAGCACCTGGCTGCCGTCCACGCGGCGAACGCCGAGGGCGCCGACGTCAGGGGCTACCTGCAGTGGTCGCTGATCGACAACTTCGAGTGGGCCTTCGGCTACGCGAAGCGGTTCGGCATCGTGGCGGTCGACGAGAACCTGAACCGGATCCCCAAGGCGAGCGCCCACTGGTACAGCTCCGTGGTGCGGACCGGCGAGCTGGACGTCTAGGAGGCCGACCATGGCGCATACCGTCAACGGGGCCGACCGGCTCCTCCCGACCCTGGACGATGTCGCGCGCGTCGCCGGGGTGTCGCGCGCCACCGTCTCACGGGTGGTCAACGGCGGGCGGCTGGTGTCGCCGGAGACCTCACAGGCGGTCACCCGGGCGATCGCCGAGCTGGGCTACCAGCCCAACCAGGCCGCCCGCGCCCTGGTCACCCGCCGGGCGGGTGCGGTCGCAGTGGTGGTGCCGGAGACCGACGACCGGGTCTTCTCCGACCCGTTCTTCCCGCAGGCCTACCACGGCGCGCTGACGGCGTTCAGCGGGGTCGACACCCAGGTGCTGCTCGCGATGGCGCCGCCGGGGGAGAGCGCCCACCGGATGGCGCGCTACCTCGACAGCGGGCACATCGACGGCGCGATCGTGCTGTCACACCACGGGCCGGAACTCGCCCGCGAGCTGGCCAAGAGCGCGCACCCTGCGGTCTTCATCGGCGACCCGGGAGTGCCGGGGCTGCCTTTCGTCGAGCTCGACCAGGTCAACGCCGCGATCACCGCCACCCGGCACCTGATCGAGCGCGGTGCGACCCGGATCGCCACCGTGACTGGTCCGATGGACATGAACGCCGCCACCGAGCGGTTGCGTGGCTTCGAGATGGCGCTGGCCGAGGCCGGACTCACCGCCTCCGGTGTGGCGCAGGGCGACTTCACGGTCCGCGGCGGTGAGCGGGCCGCCAACGAGTTGCTGGAGCTGGCTCCCGACCTGGACGGCGTGTTCGTCGCATCCGACCTGATGGCGGCCGGCGTCCTGCGCGTCTTGCGCCGGTCCGGACGCAAGGTTCCCGAACAGGTCAGGGTGGTCGGCTTCGACAACTCCTCGGCCGCCGTCGAGACCTCGCCGATGCTGACCACCATGACGAACCCCGCCGGCGAGTTGGCGCGGATCGCGGGCGAGATGCTGCTGGGCCTGCTCTCGGGTGCGGCGCCGGAGGGCCCGGTCATCCTGACCAGCCAGCTCGTCCGGCGCAACTCGGCCTGAACGCCCCCGGTGGAGCACACTGGGGACAATGACTGAGGTCTCGCCCCGTTCCAGCCGGCCGCTCAACGCCGCCTGGCTGGGTGGCGTGTGCGCGGGCCTGTCCGACCACCTCGGCTGGTCGCCGCTGGTGCTGCGGGTGCTGTTCGTGGTGCTGGCGGCGACCCGCCTGGTGGGCGTCGCGCTGTACCTGGTCCTGTGGCTGGTGATGCCACGCGGCAGCACCCAGCGTGCCGCGCCCGGGATCGAGGCAGCCACCCGCACCGGGATGCGCTCGGCGACCAGCGAACTGCGTCCGGTCGACTACGGGGTGGCGGGCGCGCTGGCTCTGCTCGGGATCGGCCTGGCGTGGATAGTCCAGACCAGCCCGTGGGCGCTCGACCCGCTGCTGCTCGCAGCCGGGCTGCTGGTCGCGGGCGGGATCGGCGTGATCTGGTGGCAGGCCGACCAGGCCTCGGTGCGTGAGGTGCGCAGGGGCACCAGCCTGCGGCGCTGGCTCGAGCCGTTGATGGCGCACTGGACGACGATCGCGACGATAGTGGTCGGGCTGGTGGCGATCGGGATCGGGATCGCGCTGTTCGTCGCCACCCAGCCGATGTCGGAGTTCGGACGGACGGTGCTGGTACTCGGCTCGGCGGTCGCCGCCCTCGTGCTCGTCAGCCTGCCGTGGATCCTGCGCGTCCGGCAATCGCTGGCCCAGGCCCGCGACGACAAGCTGCTGGCCGACGCCAGGGCGGACATGGCTGCCCACCTGCACGACTCGGTGCTGCAGACGCTCGCGCTGATCCAGCGCCAGGCCAAGGACCCGCGCGCGGTGGTGCGGCTGGCCCGGCGCCAGGAGCGGGAGTTGCGGCAGTGGCTGTACGGCGAGACCACCGACGAAGCGACGCTGAGCCAGGCGTTGACCGCGTCCGCCCTCGATGTGGAGACCGACCACGGGATCGACGTCGACCTGGTGACGGTGGGCGACTGCGATCTGACCGCGGACATGACCGCCGTGGTGCGGGCGGCTCGCGAGGCGATGGTGAACGCCGCCCGGCACGCCGGAGTGGAGCGGGTCGACGTCTATGCCGAGGTGGACGAGGACCAGGTGAGCGTCTTCGTCAGGGACCGCGGGGTCGGCTTCGACCCCGCCAGCATCGACCCGGACCGGATGGGGATCCGCGGCTCCATCGTCGAGCGGGTCCGCAGGGCGGGTGGCCGGGCGATAATCAGGTCGAGCCCCGGCGAGGGGAGCGAAGTGAGACTGGAGCTGCCGAGATGACCGAAGACACCGAAGCCACCGAGCGTCCCGCGGCTGCCTGGCGCGTCGTGGTGGTCGACGACCACGCCATGTTCCGCAGCGGGGTGCGGCACGACATCGGGTCCCGCGTCCAGATCGTCGGGGAGGCCGAGGACGTCCCGACCGCGGTGGCGGCGATCACCGCGCACACCCCCGACGTGGTGCTGCTGGACGTCCACCTGCCCGGCGGTGGTGGCGTGGAGGTGCTGAAGCAGGTGCTCGCCACCCAGCCCGACGTCCGGTTCCTGGCGCTCAGCGTTTCCGACGCGGCCGAGGACGTGATCGGGGTGATCCGGGCCGGTGCCCGCGGCTACGTCACCAAGTCGATCTCGGCCGACGAGCTGATCGAGGCGATCGGACGGGTGGCGACCGGCGACGCCGTGTTCTCGCCGCGGTTGGCGGGCTTCGTTCTCGATGCCTTCTCCGGCACCATCGACGTCGCCAGCATCGACGAGGACCTCGACCGGCTCTCCCAGCGGGAGCGCGAGGTGTTGCGGCTGATCGCCCGCGGCTACGCCTACAAGGAGATCGCCCGGGAGCTGTTCATCTCGATCAAGACCGTCGAGACCCACGTCTCCAGCGTGCTGCGCAAGCTGCAGCTCTCCAATCGCCACCAGCTCACCCGCTGGGCCACCGACCGCAAGCTGGTCTGACCCTCGGGGACGATTCCCCGGCTCACGGGGACGGACCCTCCCCCGATCACTGGACAGTTGTGGCCGTCCGCGGCGACAACCGTCCACCGTGCCACGGGACGACACCCCCGGACGGCAGCAGACCCGACCGGGGGGGCGGGTCGGGCCTGCTGGTCAAGGGGTGGTCTGGTCAGCGTTTCCTGGAGACCAGCCCGTACACCCACAACACGAGGACGGCGCCGACGATCGCCAGCAGCCACGACCACAGCGAGAAGAACTCCATCCGGCCGCTGCCGAAGGGGAGGATGTCGCCGATCCAGCCACCCACGATGGCGCCGAGGACGCCGACGAGAAGGGTGGAAAGCCAGCCACCCTTCTGCTTCATGATCGACTTCGCGATGGCGCCGACGATGACGCCCATGATGATCCATGCGATAAGGCCCATGCGTCCACGGTAGGCCGGTCGATCGGCGATGCAAGATCCGGGGCGGCTGACCCGTCCCTGACTCGTCCCTGATCCGGTCCCCGGGGGTGCCCGGCGGCCACCGGCGTCGGTCGGCTGACGTAGTCTTGGACGGCCATGACTGACGCCCTCATCCCCGACCTTTTCAGCTCCCCGCCGGCAGAGCCCGTCCGGCGCCGACGGGTCACCGAGGAGGAGTTGCTGGCCGACCTCAACCCGCCGCAGCGGGCGGCAGTGCTGCACTCCGGGGGACCGGTCCTGGTCGTGGCGGGCGCCGGCTCAGGCAAGACCAGGGTGCTCACCCGGCGGATCGCCCACCTGGTCAGCCAGCGCGACGCCCACCCCGGCTCGATCCTCGCGATCACGTTCACCAACAAGGCTGCCGCGGAGATGCGGCACCGGGTGGTCGACCAGGTCGGGAACCGCGCGAAGCTGATGTGGGTCTCGACCTTCCATTCCGCCTGCGTGCGCATCCTGCGGGCCGACATCCACCGGTTCGGGCTCTCGCGCACGTTCTCGATCTACGACGACACCGACGCCAAGCGGCTCATGCAACTGGTGCTGCGCGACGCCGACCTCGACCCGAAGCGGTACCCGGTGCGGGCAGTCCTGAACTGGGTGTCGAACTGCAAGAACGAACTGGTCGACCACGAGACCGCCCGCAGCCGGGCGGCGACCGCCAACGAGGAGGTGTACGCCGACGCCTACGCCGAGTACCAGCGCCGGCTGCGGGCGGCGAACGCGCTCGATTTCGACGACATCATCATGACTGCCGTCCACCTGCTGCAGTCCTACCCCGACCTGCGCGAGCTGTACCGGCGGCGGTTCCGCCACGTCCTGGTCGACGAGTACCAGGACACCAACCACGCCCAGTACGTGCTGGTGCGCGAGCTCTGCGGGGTTCATCCTGTGCCGGACGGGACGCCAGCCGTCGACCCGCCCGAGCTGATGGTGGTGGGCGATTCCGACCAGTCGATCTACGCCTTCCGGGGCGCGACGATCCGCAACATCCTCGACTTCGAGGAGGACTTCCCCGGCGCCACCACGATCGTCCTCGAACAGAACTACCGCTCCACCCAGAACATCCTCACCGCGGCGAACGCCGTGATCACCCGCAACCCCGGCCGTCCCGAGAAGCGGCTGTGGTCGCAGGAGGGGGACGGCGAGAAGCTGGTCGGGTACGTCGCCGACACCGAGCACGACGAGGCCCGCTTCGTCGCCGAGGAGATCGACCGGCTCACCGACGCCGGTGCCGTCAAGCCGTCAGGGGTGGCGGTGTTCTACCGCACCAACGCCCAGTCCCGCGCCTTCGAGGAAGTGTTCATCAGGGTCGGGATGCCGTACCGGGTGGTCGGCGGCGTCCGGTTCTACGAGCGTCGGGAGATCAGGGACGCGATCGCCTACCTGCGCGGCATCGCCAACCCCGCCGACGAGGTCTCGATCCGCCGGGTGCTCAACGTTCCCAAGCGCGGGATCGGCGACCGGGCGGAGGCGGTCGTCGAGGCCTACGCGGCCGCGCAACGGATCTCGTTCTACGAGGGCCTGCAGCGCGCCGGGGAGGCTCCGGGCCTCGCCACCCGCTCGCTGAAGCAGATCGGGGGGTTCGTCTCGCTGATCGAGGCGCATCGCCGGCTGGTCGAGGAGGGAGCGCCGGCAGACCGCGTCCTGGCCGGGATCCTGAAGGAGTCCGGCTACCTCGCCGAGCTGCAGGGCTCCTCCGACCCGCAGGACGAGACCAGGCTGGAGAACCTCGTCGAGTTCGTCTCGGTAGCCCAGGAGTTCGTGGCGGCCTCCCACGCCGTCGACCTGCCGGCCGATGGTGGCGAACTCGCCGCGGGCGCCCCTGAGCCGGACGACTCGCTGCCGGCCTTCCTCGAGCGGATCGCGCTGGTCGCCGACTCCGACCAGCTTCCCGACCCCGAGCAGGACGCCGACGGCGTGGTGACGCTGATGACGCTCCACACCGCGAAAGGGCTTGAGTTCGACACGGTCTTCCTCACCGGCTTCGAGGACGGGATCTTCCCCCACCAGCGCGCCATGCTCGACCCCGCCGAACTGCAGGAGGAGCGCCGGCTCGCCTACGTCGGCATCACCCGTGCCCGCCGGCGGCTCTACCTGACCCGGGCGACGGTCCGGACGGCGTGGGGTGCGCCGCAGTACAACCCGGCGAGCCGGTTCACCGAGGAGATCCCCGAGCACCTGATCGACTGGCGCCGGCTCGGGGTCGCCCGCAGCGGCTGGTCGTCCAGCGCGGGCACGCGGACGGTCCAGGCCCGGCAGGAGCTGAGCTTCGGGTCGCGGCCGCCGATCAAGACGGTGGCGGCGGTCCAGGTCGGCGATCGGGTGCTCCACACCAGCTTCGGGCTGGGGACGGTGGTGGCCACCTCCGGGGCGGGCGACAACGCGAAGGCCGACGTCGACTTCGGGTCGGCGGGGGTCAAGCGGCTGTCGCTGCGCCACGCCCCGATGGAGAAGCTCTAGCCCTGACCCTCACGCCGATGGGCCGCCGAGTTGCGTCCGGCAGCAGGCAGCCAGAACGCGGGAGTGAGCCTTTGGGCTCGAGGGATCAGTTCCCGGCGTCGGTCTCGTCGGCGGAGCCGAGTTCGAGGTCGGCGGAGTTCTCGTCCTCGCGGGCGTCCTGCTGGGCGTCCTTGGTCTCACCGCGCTGCAGGTACTGCATCGGGTCGGAGTTCGCGCCGTTCTTGTAGAGGCTGAGGTGGAGGTGGCAGGAGGTCGAGAGCCCTGTGCTGCCCACGTTGCCGATCAGGTCACCCTTGGTGACCTTCTGGCCCGCCTTCACCACTACCTTGCTCATGTGCAGGTACGCGGTCTCGACCCGGGTGCCCTTGATGTCGCCGTGGTCGATCCGCACGTTGTTGCCGGAGCCGCCGTTGTAGCCACCCTGGTCGGCTTTGGTGACCGTCCCGGACTGGGCGGCGTAGATCGGCTGTCCGCAGCGGCCGCCGATGTCGGCGCCGCCGTGCAGGCGGTAGTACCGCAGGATCGGGTGGAGCCGCTGTCCCCACGGCGAGCCGACACCGCCTTCGGTCGGCCACAGGAACCGCTCGAGGTTGCGCAGCCGGTCCGCCTCGGCGTCGACGGCGGCGAGGGAGTCGGCCAGCATCGCGTGCCGGCTCTCGGCGGCGGTCTCGTCGCGCTCGGCCTCAACCGCGAGGTTGGTCTCGGCGATCAGCTTGGCCCGCTGCTTGACCAGGTCCTCGAGGGAGACCGGGGGCCGCTCGACGCTCCGGGTGGGGTCGGCTTCCCTCGCCTGCTCGATGCCGGCAGGGCTGGCGCTTGCCTGCTGGGCGAAGGCCAGACCGGTGCTGGAGTAGTTGGTGGCGCCGAAGACCCCGATGGCGGTGATCCCGATTCCTGAGACGGCGGCAAGGGCGAGGCCGCGTCGCCACCGTCCAGGAGCGCTCGGAGCGGCCGCGCGGGCAGCCCTGGCGGGCCGGCCGCGACGCCCTCGGCGGGCGGCTGACGGGTCGTCAAGCAGAGCACGTCGCGCCTTGTCAGCGCGCATTGGCTCCGCGTTCACGCAATCCCCGTCCGATGAGCTGGGAGGTGGACTCAAGACCTCCCAGGCCCGACCTCGACTCGGAGCTTAGCATTTCTCAGGTTGTCTCTCAGAATTCAGATGAAAAACGTTCTCTACTTCGCTGTCGCGTGCGCAGATGTGCATGGCTGCAGGAATCGTGGTTAGGCTTCGCACGCGGACCGGCGTCGCCCCACCCAACAGCGAGCCGGGCGCACCCGGACAGGAACGGAGCAGTCGGTGGATCTCTTCGAGTACCAGGCGAAGGAGCTCTTCGAGAGGCACGGGGTACCCGTCCTGCGAGGCATCGTCGCCACCACCCCCCAGGAAGCGAAAGCAGCGGCGGAGGACCTCGCCGCGCCGCTCATGGTGGTCAAGGCCCAGGTGAAGACCGGCGGGCGCGGCAAGGCGGGCGGGGTGAAGCTCGCCCGCTCTCCCCAGGAGGTCCACGACCGGGCGGCCGAGATCCTCGGGATGGACATCAAGGGCCACACCGTCAAGGCGGTGATGATCGCCGA
>JAEYUH010000345.1 GCA_023432725.1 Actinomycetes bacterium
GAGGTGTAGATCGGGGTCTCGCCGAGCGGGAAGATCCCGCCCAGCGACACCGTCGTGATCACCCGTGGATCGGGGGCCCGCTTGAGCAGCGGGATCGCCAGCCGGGTGACGACCAGTGGCGAGACGAGGTTGACGGTGAGCTCCCGCTCGATGCTGTCGACGCTGCGCTCGTCGAACCTGTCGGCCGAGGTCATCCCCATGTTGTTGACCAGCACGTCGATCCGGCCGTGGTCGGCCTCCAGCTGCGCCATCAGCGCCTCGACCTGGCCGCGGACGGTGAGGTCGGCGGTCCGCACCTCGTGGCGGGAAGCCCCGCCCGGGAGCGCCGCCGCGACAGCCAGGGCCGCGGCAGGCCTGACGTCCACGAGGATGCAGCGTGCGCCCCTGGCCGCCGCGAGCTGGGCGAAGGCGCGGCTCAGCCCGCCGCCGCCCCCTGTGATCAGCACGATCCGGTCGGCGAGCGGGTACCTGGCGCGGCTCACGGCACCTCCCAGCCCTGGTCGGCGGCCACCTTGTGCAGGTGCTCCTTCAGCGCTGACGAGTCCACGTAGCCGCGGTGCCGGGGGGAGTTGACGAACCGGATGCCGCCGGTCAGGTCGGGGCGGTCGGTGCGGATCCGGTGCTCGAAGTCCGCCCACCGGTCGGGGCGCTGCGTCCGGTCGGCGATGTGGCCGGCGACCAGGTGCGCGACCAGGTCCATCAGCCCGTAGGCCCCGGAGTTGGTCTCGATGTAGCCCACCCCGTACAGCCCGGTGTGCCGCGAGAAGGCGGTCAGGTACAGGTCGGGGTGCTGCTCGTCGCCGAACAGGCGCTGGGCGTACGGCACCCGGTGCCGGTACCCGGTGGCGAGCAGGATCAGGTCGACCTCCTCGGTGGAGCCGTCGGTGAAGGTGACCGTGGTCCCGCTGGTGTCGGCGATCCCGGGCCGCGCGGTGACGTCCCCGTGCTGCAGGTGGTGGATGAGCTGGGAGTTCAGCAGCGGGTGGGTCTCGAACAGCTTGTGGTCGGGCTTGGGCAGGCCGAGCCGGGTCAGGTCGCCGACCAGCAGCCGCAGCAGCCCGCCGAACAGCCGCTGCTCCAGCCACAGCGGCAGCTTGGGGCCGCTGTCGGCGAAGACGTCGACCGGGATCCCGAAGACGTGCTTGGGGACGAACCAGTAGCCGCGCCGCAGGCTGAGGATGGCCCGGTCGGCGGTCCGGGCGGCGTCGCAGGCGATGTCACAGCCGGAGTTGCCGGCGCCCACCACGAGCACCCGCCGGTCGCGGAACTCCTCGGCCGAGCGGTAGCTGACCGAGTGCCGCACCTCTCCGGTGAAGTGGCCCGGCAGCGTGGGTTGGTTGGGGTGCCACTGGACGCCGGTCGCCGCCACCACGTGCTGGTGCTCGGTGGCGGTGCCGTCCGCCCGGGTCACCCGCCAGCGGCCCTCGACCGGCTCCACCGCGGTGACCTCCGTCTCGAACTCGATGGCGCCGGTGAGGCTGTACCGGTCGGCGAAGCTGCGCAGGTAGTCGAGGATCCGGCGATGGTCGGGGTAGTCGGGGTAGTCCTCCGGCATCGGGTGGCCCGAGAAACCCGACAAGGTTCGGCTGGAGATGAAGTGGGCCGACTCGTACAGCGGGGTGCCCGGGTTGTCGATGTCCCACAGGCCGCCCACCCCGGTGTGGCGTTCGAGGTGGGTGTAGGGCAGGCCGCGGGCCTTCAGGGCCCTGGCGGTGGCCAGGCCTGCGGGACCGGCCCCGATGATGCAGGTGTCGGACATCAACCTCCTTCGAGGAGCGGGTGCCGGCTGGTCGGGGCCGTGGTCACGGCCCACCTGTCCGGCGGTGGGTGGGGCGGGCGCTGGAGCGACCGCGGCGGTCGGTCGGCTACTGCAGCCGCTGCACCACCTGCTCGATCAGCGCCTTCGCCTGGTCGAGGACGCCGCCGGCATCGCAGCTGGAGGCCTGGAAGGTCTGCTTGACGGCTCCCTGCGCGGAAGCCTCGATCACCAGGTACTCCCCGCCGGGGCAGGCTTCGGAGTCGCGGTCGCCGAGCGTCCTGACCCCGCCGGTCAGCACGTCCCACACGCCCTGGGGCAGGTCGTGGGTCGACGGCTTCCCGTCGAGCACGTACTCGGCCCGGGTGGGGGTAGCGGTGAGGGTGTAGTTGCCGGTCTGGTTCTCGGCGGAGCCGGCCTGGAACGTGACTTCGATCCGGTCCCAGTCGGCCGTCCCCATCACCTGGGCGCAGCCCGACCACAGCAGGGCCAGCGGGACGACGAGGGCAAGCAGCAGCCGCTTCATGCCGATGAGGCTAGCCAGCGCTCCGGGGGCGGTAACCGCGTACTTCTCCCCATCCGGGGGCGTGGCTACGATCACGGCATGGACTGGGTGGGGCGGGCCCGCACGGCACTGGCCGGACGGCTGGTGGTGGTGACCGGCGCGTCGTCAGGGATCGGACGGGCCTTCGTCGAGGCGATGGCGCCGGCCGGCGCCCGGTTCGTGCTGCTCGCCCGGCGGGAGGCGCTGCTGCAGGAGGTGGCGGCCGCCGTCCGCGACGCCGGCGGCAGCGCGGTGGTCCAGCCGGTCGACCTCCGCGACGACGCCGCCGGACGCGTCGCCGCCGAGGCCGTGCTGGCCGAGCACGGGGTGCCGGACCTGCTGTTCGCCAACGCAGGCCACTCGATAGCCCGCAGCCTGCCGGGGCTGGTGGAGCGGCCGGAC
>JAEYUH010000006.1 GCA_023432725.1 Actinomycetes bacterium
ACCTGCCGGTCGACGAAGTTCTCCTTCAGGATGACGTGCCCCATCGCCATCGCCAGGGCGGCGTCGGTGCCGGCCTGGGCGGGCAGCCACTCGTCGGCGAACTTGACGTTGTCGGCGTAGTCGGGGCTGACCGTGACGACCTTCGTGCCGCGGTAGCGCACCTCGGCCATCCAGTGCGCGTCCGGGGTGCGGGTGACCGGGACGTTGGAGCCCCACATCATCAGGTAGGTGGCGTCCCACCAGTCGCCGGACTCGGGGACGTCGGTCTGGTCGCCGAAGACCTGGGGCGAGGCCACCGGCAGGTCGGCGTACCAGTCGTAGAAGGACGTCATCGCGCCGCCGATGAGGTGGTTGAAGCGGGTCCCGATGGCGTGGGAGACCATCGACATCGCGGGGATCGGCGAGAACGACACGCAGCGGTCGGGGCCGTAGTTCTTGATCGTGTTGACGTACGAGGCGGCGGCGATCTCGATCGCCTCGTTCCAGGAGACCCGCACCAGGCCGCCCTTGCCGCGCGCCTGCTGGTAGCGGCGACGGGTCTCGGGGTTGCCGGCGACCTCGGCGAAGGCGAGCACGGGGTCGTCCAGCCGGGCCTTGGCCTCGCGGTAGGCCTCCACCAGCACCGCGCGGGCGTACGGGTAGCGCACCCGGGTGGGCGAGTAGGTGTACCAGGAGAACGCGGCACCGCGCGGGCAGCCGCGGGGCTCGTACTCGGGACGGTCGGGGCCCGTGGTCGGATAGTCGGTCTGCTGGGACTCCCAGGTGATGATGCCGTCCTTGACGTACACCTTCCACGAGCAGGAGCCTGTGCAGTTCACCCCGTGGGTGGAGCGAACCACCTTGTCATGGCTCCAGCGGTCGCGATAGAAGACGTCGCCCTGGCGGCCGCCCTCCCGGAAGACGACCCGGCCGTCCTCCGTCTCGTCCCACTTGGTGAAGAACCGGCCCAGCTTCAGCAGCGCGTCGGCTGCCGGACCGTCCATCCGTCCCCGTCCGGTCGTCATGGCACTTGCATATCACCGGGTGCGGGGCGCCGTCCCGTTTTCTTCCAAGAACTTCGGATTTTCCCGCTCAACCGCCGGCGAAGGGCGGCAGCACATCGACCCGGGCCCGCTCAGGGAGCAGCGCCTCCGGCTCGCTCACCCGTCGTCCGTCGACCAGGATGGAGCACCGTTGCAGGACGGCGGCCAGCGCCGGGTGCCTGCCACCCAGCTGCGCCACCAGGTCGGTCGTGGTGAGCGGCCCCTCGACCTCGAGTTCGCGCAGCCCTGCGGCGTCGGCCGCGGCAGCATAGAAGGTGACCCGCATCTACCCTCCGATCGAACTCATGGTGCGCTGCGGCGGTTCGAAGCCCGGCGCGTCGATCCCGTGCCCCGCCCCCTTGGCGCGGTGCGCGCCGAGCCACAGCCCGGCGAGTTCGGCGTCGCCGGCTCCCTCGCGCAGCGGGGTGCGCAGGTCGGTCTCGGTCTGACTGAACAGGCAGGTGCGGACCTGCCCGTCCGCGGTCAGCCGGGTCCTGTCACAGGCGGCGCAGAAGGGACGGGTCACCGAGGCGATGACCCCGATCCGGCCGCGCACCCGGCCCTCGTCGTCCACCACCTGCCAGTCCTCGGACGGCGCCGCGCCCCGGTCGGGCAGCGGCACCAGCCGGTAGTGCCGGCCGAGCACGTCGAGGATCTCGGCGGCGGGCACCATCGCAGCCCTGTCCCAGCCGTGGCGCGGCCCGATCGGCATCTGCTCGATGAACCGCAACTCGTAGCCCCGCTCAAGGCAGAACTCGGCCAGCGGCACCACGTCGCACTCGTTGGTGTCGCGCATCACGACGGTGTTGACCTTGACCGGACGCAACCCGCTCGCCGCCGCGGCGGCCAGGCCGCGCAGCACGTCGGGCAGCCGGTCGCGTCGGGCCAGGCCGGCGTACCGCTCCCGGTCGAGGGAGTCCAGGGAGACGTTCACCCGCTGCAGTCCGGCCGCCACCAGGTCGTCCATCACCTTGTCGAGGCCGATGCCGTTGGTGGTCAGCGCCGTCTCCGGCGGTTCGCCGTCGATCGTCACCAGTTCCCGGACGGCGGCGATGATGCGTGCCAGCCCGGGCCGCAGCAGCGGCTCGCCTCCGGTGAACCGGACGGTGCGCACCCCCAGCTGCCCCACCGCCACCCTCACCAGCCGGACCACCTCGGCGTCGGTCAGGATGGTGGCGCCCGGCAGCCAGGGCAGGCCCTCGGCGGGCATGCAGTAGCTGCAGCGCAGGTTGCACCGGTCGGTCAGGGAGACCCGCAGGTCTTCGGCGACCCGGCCGTAGCCGTCCCGCAGCCGCAGCACGGGCTGCGTGGCGAGCGTCACTGGTGCTCCCGGATCTCTCGAGTTGGCCACCACGGTAGCCGTGGATTGTTACGATTATCTAGTACAAATCAGCCGATGAGAGCCGGTGAGGGCGAAGCATCAATGACAGTGGTTGGCGAGCGCACCCGCTCCGGCCTCGGCCCCACCCGTGCGGCAGTCCTCGACTTCCTGCGGCAGGCGACGACCCCGCAGTCGGTCACCGCCGTCGCCGCCGCCGTCGCCCTGCACCCCAACACCGCGAGGTTCCACCTCGACGCTTTGGCCGACCAGCAGCTCGCGCTGCGCGACTACGAGAAACGCTCCCGTCCGGGCCGGCCGAAGCTGCTGTACAGCGCCGAGCCGGAGCCGCCGGGCGTCCAGGACCTCGCCGGGGTGCTGGTGCGCCATCTTGACCGGCTCGGGAGCGGCGACGATGACCAGGCCGAGGCGGCCGGACGGTTCTGGGGCGAGGAACTCGCCGCTGCCGAACCCGGCCGCGAGCCGCTGGACAGGGTGGTGGCGGCGCTCGACAGGCTCGGCTACCAGCCGTCGGTGCCCGCCGAGCCCGCTGACGCGATCGTGCTGACCCCCTGCCCGCTCGCCTCACTCGTCGCCGAGCCCCACGAGCCGGGACGGCTGCCCTCGGTCTGCCGGCTGCACCTGGGCCTGATCCGCGGCCTGCTCGGCGACGACCCTGCCCGCACCGTGGATGCCCTCGAACCGTGGGCCACCCCCACCACCTGCCTGGTGCGGCTCGGAACCCGCGGCGATGGCTAGCCCGCCGGGGCACGACGACTTCGCGGCGGCGCGGCTGCCGACGGCCCGGCTGGTGCTGGGCGTCGCGCAGTACCAGGCCGAGCTGGCCGCTCTGGTCGACCCTGACCACCGCAGCGAACGGGTGGGGCTGGACGAGGCGCCCGGCCGGGTGCTCGCCGAGGACGTCAGCGCGCGCACTCCGAACCCGGCCTTCGACAACTCCGCGATGGACGGCTACGCGGTGCGGTTCGACTCCGTTTCCACCGCCCCGGTGCGGCTCCAGGTGGTGGGTGCAGTGGCGGCGGGCGCTGCCGACGAGCCGGTGCTGGGCGCGGGCGAGTGCGTCAGGATCATGACCGGCGCCCCGCTGCCGGCCACCGCCGACACCGTGGTCCCCCTGGAGGACACCGACGGCGGCATCGCGTGGGTGAAGGTGCTGACCGCTCCGCTGCGGCACGGGGCCCACGTCCGACGAGCCGGCGAGGACTATCCGGCGGGCACCGTGGTCGCCCATGTCGGCACCCGGGTCACCCCGGGGGTGGCGGGAGTGGTGGCCGCGGCCGGCGCCACCCGGGTCGCGGTGCGGCCGCGTCCGGTGGTGGCAGTGGCGGCGACCGGTGACGAGCTGGTGGCCGACGGCGGGCCGCTGGGACGCGGGCAACTCCACGACTCCAACTCGCACGTCCTGGCGGCGGCACTGCGCCGCGACGGTGCGACGGTGCGGCGCGGCGAGCCCGTCCGCGACGACCCGGCGGCGCTGGCCGGCTGGCTCGATGAGGTCGCGGCGACGTCCGACCTGATCGTGCTGACCGGAGGGGCGAGCGTGGGCGACCACGACGTCGTGCGTGACCTGCTGACCGCGCGGGCGGGTGGGGTCTTCCGGCACGTCCGCGTGCAGCCGGGCAAACCCCAGGGCTGGGCGCGCTGGGCGGGCACCCCCGTGGTCGCGCTGCCCGGCAACCCGCTGTCGGCGTCGCTGTGCTACGAGGTCTTCGTCCGGCCGCTGCTGGAGCGGCGGCTGGGGGTTGCGCCCCGCCCGTCGCTGACCGCCGTCGCCGCGGCGTCCTGGCGGTGCCCGGCGGGGCGGGCGCAACTGCTGCCGGTCACGCTGGCGAGTTCACCGGACGGGCGGCTGCTGGCGCGTCCGGCCCACCACAGGGGCTCGGCTTCGCACCTGGTCTCCTCGCTGGCGGGGGCGGACGCGATCGCCGTCGTGGCCGAGGACGTCGACCAGGTCAGGGACGGCGACCTGCTGGAAGTCCGGGTGCTGGGGTGATCTCCGAGTACGACGCCATCGTCCTGGCCGGGGGCCGGGGCAGCCGGCTCGGCGGCACCCGGAAGCCCGAACTCGAGGTCGCGGGACGCCGCCTGGTCGACATCGCCCTCGCCGCCGTCAGCGGCGCCCGGCAGCGGGTGGTGGTGGGCGACGCCGCGGTGCCGGACGGCGTGCCGATCACCCGGGAGGACCCGCCCTACGGGGGGCCGGTCGAGGCGGTGGCCGCCGGGCTGGCCCACCTCGACTCACATGCCGCCTGGACCGTGCTGCTGGCCGGCGACCTGCCAGGGGCGGAGGCCGCCGTGGCGCGGCTGCTCGCCTGCGACCCCGAGCCGTCCGAGGACGGGGTCTGCCTGCTCGACGCCGACGGCCGGC
>JAEYUH010000038.1 GCA_023432725.1 Actinomycetes bacterium
CCCCGCGCCGCCGCCACTGCGGAAGGGTGGCACCGCCGAACAACCCTGCGAAGCGGGTTCCGGCGACCAGGGCGAGCCTGCCCGCGCTGACCACCCTGCCGTCGGCCTCCGCCAGCCACACCTGGTCACTGTCGCCGCGCGAGAGCGCCCGGCGCAGGGTGTCGGCCTGGTCGTCGACCGGCCTGCCGAACACGGTGGCGTGAAGCTGCGCGACCCCCGCGATGTCCGCTTCGATGTCGATGCCGTCGCTACCTGCCCTGCGCACCACCACGCCGCCGGATGCGGTCCCTGCCGAGGCCTGCAGCAGCCTCGCCTCGCCGATCATCACCGTCTCGGGGTCCTGGGCGACGAAGCCGGTGGCCAGCAGGTGCCGGGCGAGGTCGGCGGGCGCGTCGTGGCCGCGGGTCTTCCACTCCACGTCCGCGATCCCCGGGTCCCCGGCGAACCGGACGAGGGCGGCGGCGATCAGGTCGTCGAGCGCGTTCCCGCGCAGCCCCGCCAGGTCGCGATAGCTGATGAAGCCGTGCGGGCCGAACCTGCCGACCCACAGCGGTCCGATCCGTCCGGTGTCCGTGGCGCCGTCCAGTTCCGCCGCGGTCCGCAACTGCTCGTCGTGGACGCGCAGCAGCTCCTGCGCGGACGCGGGCGTCACTGCGTCCCTTCGGCGACCGCCAGCGCCTCGGTGAGGGTGAAGTTGCCGACGTACAGGGCGGTGCCGATGATTGCGCCCTCGACGCCGAGCGGGACGAGCTCGCGCAGCGCACGCAGGTCGTCGAGCCGGGCGATCCCGCCGCTGGCCACCACCTTGGCCGGGGTGCGCCGGCAGACCGACGCCAGCAGGTCGAGGTTCGGTCCGGTGAGCATGCCGTCGCTCGCCACGTCGGTGACGACATAGCGTGCGCAGCCCGCCGCATCCAGCCGGGCGAGGGTCTCGAAGAGCTCGCCGCCCTCCCTGGTCCAGCCGCGGGCGGCCAACCGGGTGCCGCGCACGTCCAGCCCGATCGCGATCCGGTCGCCGTACCGGCCGATCACCCGTTCGCACCACTCGGGCTGCTCGAGCGCCGCCGTCCCGATGTTGACGCGGCGGCAGCCGGTGGCCAGCGCCCGCTCCAGCGTGGCGTCATCCCTGATGCCGCCGGAAAGCTCCACCTTGAGATCCAGGTCGGCGACCAGCCCGCCGATCAGGTCGGCGTTGGACCCCCTGCCGAAGGCGGCGTCGAGGTCCACCAGGTGGATCCACTCCGCCCCTGCCTCCTGCCAGCGCAGGGCCGCGTCCCTCGGCGAGCCGAACACCTTCTCGCTGCCGGCCACGCCCTGGACCAGCTGCACCGCCTGACCGCCCTGGACGTCGACAGCGGGCAGCAACTCGAGCCGGGTCATGCCGCCGCCCGCGCGGCGAGGCTGCCCACCCAGTTGCGCAGCAGCCGGGCACCGGCCGCCCCCGACTTCTCCGGATGGAACTGGGTGCTCCACAACGGCCCCAGTTCGACTCCGGCGACGAACCGGTCGCCGCCGTGCTCGGACCAGGTCACCCGCGCGCCGGGGCGGTCGGGGAACCTGCGGACGCCGAAGGAGTGCACGAAGAAGAACCGCTCGTCCTCCACCCCTGCCAGCATCGCGGTGTCCTGCGGCGGCTCGACGGTGTTCCAGCCCATGTGCGGCAGTGGCAGGGCGTGCAACTCCTCCACCACGCCGGGCAGGTGGCCCAGCCCTTCGGTGGGGATGTCGTGCTCGACGCCCAGATCGAACATCACCTGGTGGCCGACGCAGATCCCGAGGACGGGCCCGCCCCGAGTGAGCCGGGCGGCGATGATCTCGGGCCCGCCGACCGCGGTCAGCCCCGCCATGCAGGCAGCGAAGGCGCCCACGCCGGGGACCACCAGGCCCTCGGCGGCCAGGCAGGCCTGCGGGTCGGAGGTCAGCTCCACCTGCGCGCCGGCCGCGGCCAGCGCCCGGGTCGCCGAGTGCAGGTTGCCGGAGCCGTAGTCGAGCACCGCCACGCGCGGACCCGTCACAGCGCCCCCTTCGTCGACGGGATCTCCCCCGCCGTCCTCGGGTCGAGCGCGACCGCGTCACGCAGCGCCCGCGCCAGCGCCTTGAACTGGGCCTCGACGATGTGGTGCGGGTCGCGTCCGGCCAGCACCCGCATGTGCAGGCAGATCTTCGCGTTCAGGGCGAAGGACTCCAGGACGTGGCGGGTCATCGACCCGAGGTAGGGCACGCCGGAGCCACCGATGGCCACGTACTGCTGGCCTTCCGGCTCGCCGCTGTGCACGACATAGGCGCGCCCGGCGAGGTCGACGACGCAGTGCGCCAGCGCCTCGTCCAGCGGGATGGTGGCGTCGGCGTAGCGCCGGATCCCCGCCTTGTCGCCCAGCGCCTCGGCCAGCGCCTGGCCCAGCACGATCGCGGTGTCCTCGATGCTGTGGTGGCCGTCGATGTGCAGGTCGCCGGTGGTGGTGATCTCGAGATCGATCAGCGAGTGCTTGGCGAGGGCGGTGAGCATGTGGTCGTAGAAGCCGACACCGGTGGAGATCTCGGAGCGTCCGGTGCCGTCGAGGTTGAGCGCGACGCGCACCGAGGACTCGCTGGTCCGGCGCTCGAGGACGGCGGTTCGCGGGCTCATCGGATCTCCTTCAGCGCCCCTGCCAGGGCGGCGTAGAACGTGTCGGTCTGTTCCGGCGTGCCGACCGAGACCCTCAGCCAGCCGGGAGGTCCCACCTCACGCACGAGGACGCCGCGGTCGAGCAGGCGTTGCCAGACATCATGCCGGTCGGCGAACGGGCCGAACAGGACGAAGTTGGCATCCGAGTCGATCACCTCGACCCCGAGTTGAGGCAGCCTGACCAGCATCTGGTCGCGAATCCCGCGCAGCACGTCGACCTCGGCGAGCATTTCCGGGGCGTGCGCCAGCGCCACCCGTGCCATCGTCTGGGTCTGCACCGACAGGTGGTACGGCAGCCGGACGATCCGGCAGGCGTCCACTATCGCGGGGGCCGCGGCGAGGTAGCCGACCCGTCCGCCAGCCAGGGCGAAGGCCTTGCTCATCGTCCTGGCCACCACGAGGTTGCCGAACTCGGGCAGCAGGGTGAGCGCCGTCAGTTCGGGACGGCGGGCGAACTCCTGGTAGGCCTCGTCGACGACCACCACCGCGTCGGTGCCGGCCACTATCTGCCGGGTGACCTCGAGCGGGGTGGTGGTGCCGGTCGGGTTGTTCGGGGTGGTGATGATCACCACCGACGGACGGTGCTCGGCGATCGCGGCCAGGGCCGCGTCCGGGTCGATGGCGAAGTCGGGTTCCCGCGGGACCGTGATGAAGCCGCTGTGGGTGTTGCGGGCGTACTCGGGGTACATCGAATACGTGGGCGTGAAGCTGAGCACGCGGCGCCCCGGCCCGGCGAAGGCGCCGAGCAGGTGGACCATCACCTCGTTGGAACCGTTGGCCGCCCAGATCCGGGACGCGTCGAGGCTGTGGCCCAGGTAGCGGGCCAGGTCCTCGCGCAGCGCGAGCGCCTCCCGGTCGGGATAGCGGTTGGCCCGGCCCGCCGCCACTGCGAGGCCAGCCATCATGTCGGCGATGACGGCCGGACCCGGCGGGTACGGGTTCTCGTTGGTGTTGAGCAGCGTCACGTCGGGAATCTGGGGCGCGCCGTAGGGCTCCTCCCCCACCAGTTCGGGCCGCAGCGGCAGGTCGGCCAGGGAGGGATCAGGCCTCATCCGGCGACCCCCGCCTGATGCTGACCGCCGCGGCGTGGGCGGGCAGGCCCTCCGCCGCGGCGAAGGTCTCGACCTCGGTCGCGATCGCCAGCAGGGCGGCGCGGTCGTAGTCGACGACGTGGACGGCCTTGAGGAAGCTCTTCACGTTCAGCCCCGAGGAGTGCCGCGCGGCGCCCGCGGTCGGAAGGACGTGCGTGCTGCCGGCGGCGTAGTCGCCGAGCGAGACCGGGGCCCACGGCCCGAGGAAGATCGCCCCCGCGTTGTGCACCCGGGCGGCGACCGCCGCCGGGTCGGCGGTGTGGATCTCGAGGTGCTCGGCGGCGTAGGCGTTCACCACGGCGATGCCGGTCTCCAGGTCGTCCACCAGCACTACCGCCGACTGCTCGCCGGACAACGCCGTGCGCACCCGCTCGACGTGCCGGGTGGCCGACACCTGCGGCTCGAGGGCCCGACGGACGGCCTCGGCCAGCTCTGGGCTGTCGGTGACCAGCACCGCGGCGGCCAGCGGGTCGTGCTCGGCCTGGGAAATGAGGTCGGCGGCCACGAAGTCAGGGTTCGCGGTGGCGTCGGCCAGGACCGCGATCTCGGTAGGACCGGCCTCCGAGTCGATCCCCACCCGGCCACGGAGCAGCCGCTTGGCCGCGACAACGTAGGTGTTCCCCGGACCGGTGACCAGGTCGACCGGCTCACACAACCCCGGCACGCCGTGGGCGAACATCGCCACTGCCTGGGCGCCCCCGACGGCGTAGACCTCGTCCACGCCCAGCAGGTGGCAGACCGCCAGCACGCTGGGGTGCGGCAGCCCGCCGAACTCGGCCTGGGGCGGGGAACTGACGGCGATCGAGGCGACGCCTGCGGCCTGGGCGGGCACCACGTTCATCAGGACCGACGAGGCCAGCGGCGCCAGCCCGCCCGGCACGTAGAGGCCGACCCGGCGCACCGGCACGGAGCGCTGCTGCACCACGGCACCCGGGGCCACCTCGACGCTGACCAGTTCGGGATCGCGTTCGGCGGCAGCCACGGCCCGGCGCCGGGTTATCGCCTCGCTGAACGCCCGCCGGTCGGCGGCGTCCAGCCCTGCCGCGGCGGCGGCCATCGCCTCGGCGGGCACCCGGAAGCTCTCCGGCACGACGTGGTCGAAGCGTTCGGAGAACTCACGCAGGGCCGCCTCGCCGCGTTGGGCGA
>JAEYUH010000078.1 GCA_023432725.1 Actinomycetes bacterium
GTGGAGCAGGGCGGACCGCCGCCTGGCGTCGTCCCCGGCGGCGACTCCCCGCCCGCCGGACCGCCCTTCCCGATCGTCAGCGAGGACGGTACCGCCGCGATCGGCACCATCCCTGTCGACGCGGAGACCAGCGAAGAGAACAGCGAGATCATCGCCACCCTGCGCTCCGAGCTGATCGCCGAGGCCCCGGACGGCGTCACCGTCCAGGTCTCGGGACCGGCAGCGATCCGGGCCGACCTGGGAGCTGTCTTCCAGGGCGCCAACTTCCGCCTGCTGGCCGCCACTGCCGCGGTGGTGGCCATCCTGCTGCTGCTCACCTACCGCAGTCCGATCCTGTGGCTGATCCCCCTCACCGTCGTCGGACTGGCCGACCGGCTAGCCGCAGTGGCCGCGACCCACACCCTCGCCTTCTTCGGGGTGCCCTGGGACGACTCCACGATCGGGATCCTGTCCGTCCTGGTCTTCGGTGCCGGCACCAACTACGCCCTGCTGCTGATCTCCCGCTATCGAGACGAGTTGCGCGCCACACCCGACCGCTACCAGGCGATGGCCAGGGCGCTGCGGCACGCCGGTGAGGCGGTGGTGACCAGCGCGACGACCGTCATCCTGGGCGTCCTCACGCTGCTGCTGTCGGTCTTCCCCGCCACCCGGGGCCTCGGCCTGGCCAGCGCGGTGGGGATCGTGATCGCCGCCGGCTACGCCCTGATTGTGCTGCCCGCCGTCCTCGTCCTGTTCGGCCGGTGGGTGTTCTGGCCGGTGGTCCCGCGCCTGGGCGACCCCGCGCTGGCGGACGGCCGTCGCTCGGTCTGGGCGCGGGTGGGCGATCTCGTGGCCCGCCGCCCGTCCGTCTTCATCGCAGGCACCCTTGCCCTCCTGGCCGCGATGAGCTTCGGCCTGACCAGGATCGAGACCGGGCTGGCCCCGTCCGACCAGTTCCTGCAGAAGCCGGAGGCGATCGCGGCCCTCGACCGGCTGGCCGAGTCCTTCCCGGCCGGCACCTCCGACCCCCTCCTCGTCATCACCGCGGCCGATCCCGATCAGGTGGTCAGCCTCGCCGAGACCGTGCAGGGCGTCTCCTCGGCCACCGTGGGTGCCACCGCCGACGACCTCGCCCAGGTGCGGGTGGTGCTGTCCCCCGAGCCGGGCAGCAACGAGGCCCAGCAGGCGGTGCGGGACCTTCGGACCGCCCTCGCCGACACCCCGGACACGTGGGTGGGCGGCACCGAGGCCCAGGCCGTCGACGCCCGCGACGGCGCAGCCCAGGACCAGCGGACGGTGATCCCGCTCATCCTCGGCCTTGTCCTGGCGGTGCTGGTGCTGCTGCTCCGCTCGGTGGTTGCGCCGCTGATCCTCGTCGCGACGGTGGTGGCCACCTACCTGGCCGCCCTCGGCGCGTCCTGGCTGCTGTTCGTCGGCGTACTCGGCTTCGAGCGGCTGGACTCGTCGGTACCGCTTCTCACCTTCTTGTTCCTGGTGGCCCTCGGGGTGGACTACAACATCTTCCTCGTCACCCGGGCCCGCGAGGAGGCCACCCGGCACGGCACCCGACGCGGCATGCTGCGCGCCCTGACCGCGACGGGCGGCGTGATCACCAGCGCCGGCATCCTGCTGGCCGCGGTCTTCGCCGTCCTGGGGGTGCTCCCGCTGGTGGTGCTGGCCCAGATCGGCGTCGTGATCGGGATCGGTGTGCTGCTCGACACGCTGCTGGTGCGGACGGTCCTCGTCCCGGCGATAGCGATCGCCCTCGGCGACGCGTTCTGGTGGCCGCGGCGCACCCGCGGACCCCGCCGGCTGGCGACCGGGACCGATGCCGCAGGCGAACCGACCCGCGAGCCGGTGGCCGTCGGCGCCGGGCCGGACCGGGGGTAGCCCCGCACGGGTGCCCGCGGCGACGATACGAGTCCGCCGCGGGCACCTTCACGTCCGGAAAAGGTCTGACCTCTGGGAAGTGCCGTCCCACGAGGTGAGATGAAGGTCGCGCTGGACCTGGTTCACGCCGCCAAAACCCCAAATGGCGGCGATAATCTCACGATATGGAACGCCGTCCCGAAATCCGGCGGGGATAGTTGCGCTCCGCTCGTTATTCGTCAAGGCTTGGTACCGCAAGACCGGCAACGGAGCCGTCCCTTCAACCATCAGGAAGGCACGTTCATGACGGCTCCCGCACTCGTCGTGGTGTCCAAGGGCAGCCCGGACCCGCGAGTGGCACAGGTCACCCACGAACTCCGCAAGGGCCTTCAGGCGCTGCGCCCCGAGATCACCGTGCACGGCGCCTTCCTCGACCAGTGCCCGCCGAGCGGCCCGCAGGTCGTCTCCCAGCTGGTCCGCCAGGGCGTCAACGAGATCGTCTTCGTGCCGCTCCACCTGACCAACGCCATCGAGGCCGAGCCCGAGGTGGCGGGGGTGGTGCAGCGCTGCCGCACCAGCAACCCCGACGTCCGGTTCGCCACCTCGCGTCCGGTCGGCCCTGAACTCAGCCTGCTGACGGTGCTCGACCAGCGGATGCGCTCGGCACTGTCCCACGCCCGCTGCCTCGAGCTCGACGGGCTCGTGCTCTCCGCGGAGTCGGCCGGGGACGTCCGCGGCAGCGCCCTGCTGGCTCGTCGGGCGCGGCAGTGGTCGGCCCACCACCGGCTGCCGGTGCTGACCGCGGTGGCCGACGATTCCGGCCCCTCGGTGGCGCAGGCGATCATGGGGCTGCGGTCCCAGGGCCGCCGCCACATCGCCGTCGGCTCGTTCTTCCTCAGCGCCGACGCCGCCTACCAGGGACAGACCGACCTTGCCTTCCGCTACGGCGCGGTGTCGGTCAGCGAACCGATCGGTGCCGCCCGCGAGGTGCTCGACCTGGTACTGGCCCGCTACGCGTTCGCCGCGATGGACCTGCTCGACTTCGGGATCGTCGAGGAGACCGAGGAGCCCCAGGCACCGCACCTGACGGTGGTCGGCGCCTAGGGCCAACCGGCTCAGACGTTCGCCAGGCGCTGCTTCTCCGCCTCGACGTCGAAGTCTGCCTTCGGCCAATCGATGTCGAACCCTGCGAGCGTCTCGCGCAGCAACTCGGCGACCGCCCAGTTCCGGTACCACTTCCGGTCGGCCGGGATGACGTGCCACGGCGCCACGTCGGTGTTGCACAGCTCGAGTGCCGCCTCGTAGGCCTCCATGTACGCCGGCCATTTGGCGCGCGCGTCCAGATCGCCCGGGTTGTACTTCCAGTGCTTGGTCGGGTCGTCGAGCCGCGCCTTGAGGCGGGCGAGCTGCTCGTCGAACGAGACGTTCAGCATGCATTTGACGATGGTCGTCCCCGAGGCGGCGACCTCGGCCTCAAACTCGTTGAGCTCGTCATAGCGCTTGCTCCAGGTGTCCTCCGGCACCAGCCCCTCCACCCGCACGACAAGGACGTCCTCGTAGTGCGACCTGTCGAAGATGCCGATCATGCCGCCGGTGGGCAGCGCCTTCCGGATCCGCCACAGGTAGTGGTGGCTGCGCTCCTCCTCGCTGGGCGCCTTGAACGACTTCAGCTGCACGCCCTGCGGATCGACCAGGCCGATCGCGTGCCGGATCACCCCGCCCTTGCCCGAGGTGTCCATGCCCTGCAGCACCACCAGCACGCTGCGCGCATCCTCCGGGTTGGCCCGCCCGTGGGCGTACAGCCGCTCCTGAAGGTCGGACAGTTCAGGGCCCAGCGCGGCAATCTGTGCCGGGGCATCCTCCTTGCCGACGCCCGGGTAGCCCGGGGTGGCCCGGGTGTCGAGGTCGGCGAGGGTGACGGGGCCTGCCGGGAGCCGCAGCAACGAGCTCAGCGGTACCGAGGGCTCGGTGGAGGAGGTGACGGACGGGGACTTCTTCTGCTTGGACTTCTTCGCCATGCTCGTAGTGTGCCGGTCGCCGGGTGCCGGTGGAAGGATGAGCCAATGACGCACACCTCGCGAGTCGCGCGATGAGCCTGCCGGTGCAGCCCCCGCTGGAGCCGATGCTGGCCCGCTCCGCGGCGTCCATCCCGCCCGGCATGGCGTACGAGCCCAAGTGGGACGGCTTCCGCTGCCTGGTTTTCCGGGACAACGACGATCTGTCGCTGGTCTCGCGCAACGGCCGCGACCTGACCGTCTACTTCCCCGAGATGGTGGCCGCGTTGCTGGCGAACACTCCCCCGCGCTGCGTCCTCGACGGCGAACTGGTCATCATCCACGGAACGCGGCTCGACTTCGTCAGGCTGACCGAGCGGATCCACCCGGCCGCCAGCCGGGTCGAGATGCTCGCCCAGACCTGGCCGGCGTCCTTCGTCGCCTGGGACCTGCTCGCCCTGGACGACACCTCCCTGCTGGCGCTGCCGTTCACCCAGCGGCGGGCCGCGCTGGAGCGAGCCCTCGCGAACGCGGACGCCCCCGTCCACCTGACCCCGCTGACCACCGACCACGCCCTCGCCACCCGGTGGTTCGACGAGTTCGAGGGGGCGGGGTTGGACGGCGTCGTCGCCAAGCCACTGGATGGGCAGTACCTGCCGGGCCAGCGGGCGATGGTGAAGATCAAGCACAAGCGGGAGGCGGACGTGGTGGTCGCCGGCTACCGGCTGCACAAGAACTCCACAGCGCAGCGGCGCCTGCTCGGCTCGCTGCAGCTCGGCCTGTACGACGCGGACGGGGTGCTGCACTTCGTCGGGGTCTCGGCAGCCTTCCCGGACGCCACCCGCGTCGAGCTCGCGCAGATGCTGGGCGAACTGGAACTCGGGCCCGACGCCGACCACCCCTGGGCAGCGATGGTGGAGGCGCACGGGCGACGGCCCGGCGCGATCAGCAGGTGGAGCACCGAGCTGAAGGAGATCCACCTGATCGAGCCGACCCTGGTCTGCACTGTCGGGTACGAGCACATGGAGGGCACCCGGTTCCGCAACACGACGCGCTTCCTGCGCTGGCGGCCCGACCGCGACCCATCCACCTGCACCTTCGACCAGCTCGAGGAGGTGGTCTCCTACGACCTCGACCAGATCCTCGGGCGGAGCTGACTACTAGTCCCAGTTGTCGGGGTTCTTCTTGCTCGGCTGGACGCGGGGTGGCTCGCCCGGCATCTTCGGGTACTCCGGCGGGTAGGGCATCTCGCCCTCACCGGCGGCGGCGTCCCGCTCGTACCATTCCAGCGCGGTCGCCAGTGAGCCGGGCGTGGCGTCCTCGAGCTCCTGCCACAGATCGCCGAGCCGGGCGAACCGCTCCGGCATCGTCAGCAAGGTGAAGTCGGACGGCGACACGTCCGGCAGCTCGTCCCAGGTCAGCGGCGCCGACACCAGCCCGCGCGGCGTGGGACGGATCGAGTAGGCGGAGGTCATCAGCCGGTCGCGCGCCATCTGGTTGAAGTCGACGAAGATCCGTTCCCCTCGCTCTTCCTTCCACCAGTTCACAGTCACCTGCTCGGGCATCCGGCGCGCCAACTCGCGTCCCACCGCGATCGCGGCGTGCCTGGCATCGATGAAGTCCGACCGGACGACCGGGGCGAAGACGTGAATCCCCCGCCCGCCGCTGGTCTTCGGGAACCCGGTCAGCCCGGCCTCGTCGAGGACCTTGCGCAACTCCAGCGCAGCCGCCACCGCCATCGGGAAGTCCGAGCCGGGTTGCGGGTCGAGGTCGATCCGCAGCTGGTCGACGGCGTCGGTGTCGGCGGCGCGCACCGGCCAGGGGTGGAACCGCACGGTGCCGAGGTTCACCATCCAAAGGATCGTCGCCAGGTCGGACGGCGCCACCTCGACCGCTGTGCGTCCCGACGGGAACGTGATGGTCGTGGTCTGCACCCACTCGGGGGTTTGGGCCGGCGCCCGCTTCTGGTAGAACGCCTCTCCCCTGCCGTCGGCACGGGTGGCCACGACGACGTCGTCACGCACCCCGCCCGGCCACCGCTCCATCGTGGTCGGACGGTCCCGCAGCGCGTTCAGGATCCCCGGCCCCACCGCGAGGAAGTACTCGGCCACCCCGCGCTTGGTGATGCCGAGCTCGGCGAAGTAGGGCTTGTCGGGGCTCGACAACCGCACCCGCCTGCCGTCGACGTCCAGTTCGAGAGCGGTGTCGGCCATTGGCCCACCCTACGCACCGGCGTTGCCGGGGTGAATAGGCTTGACGGTGACCGGAGGAGGTCGGCATGGAGCTGTCCGTCATCAAGACGCCCGAGCAGTGGCGCGAGCAGTTGAGCGCCCTGGAGTACCACGTCCTGCGGGAGGGGGGGACGGAGCGCGCCTTCACCGGCGAGTACACCGACCTCGACCAGCCCGGCACCTACAGCTGCAGGGCGTGCGGCACCGAGCTGTTCCAGAGCGAGCACAAGTTCGCCTCGCACTGCGGCTGGCCCTCCTTCTTCACCAGCGCCGCCGAGGACAGGGTCCGCTACCTCGAGGACAGCAGCCTGCCCGGCCGGCCCCGTGTCGAGGTGCGCTGCGCGGCCTGCGACTCGCACCTGGGGCATGTCTTCGCCGGCGAGGGCTACGACACGCCGACCGACCTGCGGTACTGCATCAACTCGGTCAGCCTCACGTTCACCCCTGCCGGCGAGTGACTTCTCGGCGCGTCAGCCGTCGGTCGGCGCCCGGAAAAGTTACCCTCGGCACGTGGGAGCGAGGAGCCAGCGCGCGGTGCCGCGCCTGTTCGAGGAAGCCGTGGCGGCGATGACGACCATGGCCTGGCGTCCTGAGCTCGTCATCGAGGAGCTGCCGGCTCCCCAGAAGATCGCCCCGTTCGCCGTCGCCGTCAGCGCCGAGGTGGTGGTCCACGAGGCAGAGCTGGGCAGCGGACGCCTCGTGCTGCTGCACGACCCGGGTGGCAACCCGTCCTGGGACGGCGACTTCCGGTGCGTCACCTACGCCCGGGCCGACGTCGACGCCGAGATGGTCGCCGACCCGCTGCTGACCGAGGTCGGCTGGTCCTGGCTGATCGATGCACTGGACCGCAACCAGGCCGGCTACCGGGCACCCAGCGGCACCGTGACGGCCGTGTCCAGCAAGGCCTTCGGCGAGATCAGCGACGACCCGCCGCGCGCCGAGATCGAGCTGCGGGCGTCCTGGACCCCCGTCCTCACCACCGGCGGCCAGCTCACCGAGCACCTCGCCGCCTGGTCGGAACTGTTGTGCATGACGGCAGGACTGCCACCGCTGCCGGACGGTGTGGTCCCGATCCTGCCGCGCCGGCCCGGGACGCGACCGCGGTGACCGATCCAGCTGAGCCGACCGCCCCAGTCACCTACCCCGTCCTGACCGCACCGGCCGACGGGGTGCCCGAGATCGTCGACACCCCGCAGGCCTACCAGGACATGCTCGCCGCGCTGGCGGGCGGCAGCGGCCCGGTAGCCATCGACACCGAGCGGGCACAGGGCTTCCGCTACACCGCCAAGGCCTACCTCATCCAGCTGCGACGGGCCGGCTCCGGCACGCACCTGCTGGATCCGACCGCCTTCGAAGACGGTGCGCCGCGGGCCGACCTGACCAGCCTGTCCGACGCGCTCGCCGGCGCGGAGTGGATACTGCACGCCGCCAGCCAGGACCTGCCCTGCCTGGCGGAGGTGAAGCTCTGGCCGACCACCCTGTTCGACACCGAGCTGGCGGCGCGCCTGCTGGGCATCCCGAAGGTGAACCTAAACGCCCTGATGGAGCTCGCCGTCGGGGTGAGCCTGCTCAAGGAGCACTCGGCCGCCGACTGGTCGCGCCGTCCGCTGCCCGAGGAGTGGCTGGCCTACGCCGCGCTGGACGTCGAGCGGCTCGACGACCTGCGGCTGTGGCTGATCGACCAGCTCACCGAGGCGGGCAAGCTGGAGTGGGCCTACCAGGAGTTCGACCACCTCACCGCCCACGCCGCCGACCCTGTCGTGGCTGTGGCGGACCCGTGGCGGCGCACCTCGGGCCTGCACGACGTCCACACCGGGCTGGGGTTGGCGATCGTCCGTGAGCTGTGGCAGGTGCGTGACGCGATCGCGGCGGCCGACGACAGGGCGCCCGGACGGGTGCTGAACGACCGGTCGATCACCGAGCTCGCCGCCCAGCTGGAGCGCACCAGGACGGCGCCCACCCGGGCCGAACTGCGCCGCGTCCGTGGCTTCACGATGCGGGTGGCGGCGCGTCACGAGGCGAGCTGGCTGGACGCCATCCAGGCGGCGCTGGCGACCCCGCGACACGACCTGCCGCCCCGGCACGTCGAGGCCTCCGGCCCGCCCCAGCCCAGGACCTGGCAGCATCGCTGGCCGGAGTCCTTCGCCCGCTGGTCACGGGTGCGGCCGGCCCTGGTGACGCGCGCCGAGGAACTCGAGGTGCCGGTGGAGAACCTGCTGTCCCCCGAGGTGGTCCGCCGCCTGCTGTTCGAGGCGCCGGCCGCCATGGACGCTGCAGGCCTGGCCGAGCGGCTGACCGCGCTGGGGGCCCGCCCCTGGCAGCAGGAGCTGGCCATTCCAGTCATCCTCGCCGCCTGGAGCTGACCCGCCCCAGCCGCCAGGCCGCCCTCAGCCGATGAGTTGCCAGGTCAGCACCGCGAGCCCGGCCAGCAGCAGGGCGCCCAGGACCGCCTGCTGGCCGAGCCGGAAGCCCCGGGTCTGCGACCAGGCGGCACTGGCCAGGCCGGCAGCGGCGGGCAGCAGCAGGACGGCGGCCGTCCACCACCACTGGCCCAGGCCGCCGATCCCTGCCAGCAGCCCGACCAGCCCGGCGACCATCGCGAGCCAGGCCGCCAGTCGACGGTCGAGCTTCACCAGCGCGAGCGCGCCGGCGAAGGCGGCGGCGAACCCCGCCACCCACAGCCCCATCCCTGACACCAGCGAGCAGGTCAGGGCCTGCTCGGCGAGCTCGCCGGTCGCCGGCCCGCAGACCAGCGGGTCCACCACCTGGTAGGCGACCAGCGCGATCAGTCCGCCGAGCGCGGCGGCGGCGAGGGTGGCGAGGTAGGTCCAGGCCACCCGCCCCGCCAGGTCGGGTCGCTCCCCCACCGGCTCAGCCCGCGAGGGAGCGCAGGACGTACTGCATGATCCCGCCGTGCCGGTAGTACTCAGCCTCGCCGGGGGTGTCGATCCGGACCTTGGCCTCGAAGGTGGTGGTCCCGGCCTCGCCCTGCGCGGTCACCGTCACCGTGGCGGGGATGACGCCCGCGTTGAGCGCGGTCACCCCGGTCACCGAGATCGTCTCGGTGCCGGTCAGGCCGAGCGAGTCGGCGTTCTCGCCGTCGGGGAACTGCAGCGGGAGCACGCCCATCCCGATCAGGTTGGAGCGGTGGATCCGTTCGTAGCTCTCGGCGATGACCACCTTGACGCCCAGCAGCGCGGTGCCCTTGGCCGCCCAGTCCCGCGAGGACCCCGAGCCGTACTCCTTGCCGGTCAGCACCACCAGCGGCGTCCCCGCAGCCGCGTAGCTCTGGGCCGCCTCGAACACCGTGGTCACCGGGCCGTCGGGACGGGTGAAGTCACGGGTGAACCCGCCCTCGGTGCCGGGGGCGATCTGGTTGCGCAACCGGATGTTGGCGAAGGTGCCGCGGATCATCACCTCGTGGTTGCCGCGACGGGAACCGTAGGAGTTGAAGTCGTTGCGCGCCACTCCGTGCTCGGTGAGGTACTTGCCCGCGGGGCTGTCGGCCTTGATCGCACCGGCGGGCGAAATGTGGTCGGTGGTCACGGAGTCGCCGAGCTTGAGCAGGACCCGGCCACCCGCGACGTCGCCGACAGGTTGCGGGTCGCGGGGCATGTCGTCGAAGTACGGCGGCTTGCGGACGTAGGTCGACTCCGCGTCCCACTCGAAGGTGTCGCCCTCCGGGGTGGGCAGCGAGCGCCAGGCCTCGTCGCCGGCGAACACGTCGGCGTAGCGGGAGGTGAACATGTCGGCCGAGATCGAGGAGTTGACCACCTCGTCCACCTCGGCCTGGGTCGGCCAGATGTCGGCCAGGTAGACCGGCTGCCCGTCGCTGCCGGTGCCGATCGGCTCGGTGGTGAGGTCGATGTCCATCCGGCCGGCGAGCGCATAGGCGACCACCAGCGGGGGGCTGGCCAGGTAGTTCATCTTCACGTCCGGGTTGATCCGGCCCTCGAAATTGCGGTTGCCCGACAGCACGGAGGTGACGGCGAGGTCGTGGTCGTTGACGGCCTGGGACACCTCCGGGATGAGCGGGCCGGAGTTGCCGATGCAGGTGGTGCAGCCGTAGCCGACCAGGTCGAAGTCGAGGGCGTTCAGGTACTCGGTGAGCCCGGCCTTCTCGTAGTAGTCGGTGACCACCTTGGACCCGGGCGCCAGCGAGGTCTTCACCCAGGGCTTGCGGGTCAGGCCACGCTCGACGGCCTTCTTCGCGACCAGGGCGGCACCGACCATCACCGACGGGTTGGACGTGTTGGTGCACGAGGTGATCGCGGCGATCGTCACCGCACCGTGGTCGAGGGTGAAGCTGGTGCCGTCGGCGAGGGTGACAGGGGTCGGACGGGAGGGACGCCCGGGCACGGCACCGTGCTCGCCGTACTCGCGGGGCGCCGGCGCGCCGTTCTCGCCGGAATGAGCGGGTGTATCGGAGGCAGGGAAGCTCTCCGCGACCGCCTCGTCGTACCCGGTGATCTCGTCGCCGACGTAGTCGCGCAGCGCCTCGTTGAAGCCCTGCTTGGCATGGGCCAGCGTCACCCTGTCCTGCGGACGCTTCGGCCCGGCGATGCTCGGCACGATCTCGGCGAGGTCGAGCTCGAGGTACTCGGAGTACCGCGGCTCGTGGTCGGCGTCGTGCCACAGGCCCTGGGCGCGGCAGTACGCCTCGACCAGCGCGAGCTGCTCCTCGGAGCGGCCGGTCAGGCGCAGGTAGTCGATGGTCTTGTCGTCGATCGGGAAGATCGCGATCGTTGAGCCGTACTCCGGGCTCATGTTGCCGATCGTGGCGCGGTTGGCCACCGGCACCTCGGCGACGCCGGGGCCGTAGAACTCGACGAACTTGCCGACCACCTTGTGCTGCCGGAGCATCTCGGTGATCGTCAGCACGAGGTCGGTGGCGGTGGTGCCCTCGGGCAGCCTGCCGGACAGCTTGAAGCCGACGACCCGCGGGATCAGCATCGACACCGGCTGGCCGAGCAGCGCGGCCTCCGCCTCGATGCCGCCGACGCCCCAGCCGACCACGCCCAGACCGTTGACCATCGTGGTGTGGGAGTCGGTGCCGACACAGGTGTCGGGGTAGGCCTGCAGAACGCCGTCCACCTCACGCGGGAAGACCACCCGGGCGAGGTGCTCGATGTTGACCTGATGGACGATGCCGGTGCCCGGCGGTACCACGACGAAGTCGTCGAAGGCGGTCTGCCCCCAGCGCAGGAACTGGTAGCGCTCGCGGTTGCGCTGGTACTCCAGCTCGACGTTGCGGGCGAAGGCGTTCGGGGTGCCGAACAGGTCGGCGACCACCGAGTGGTCGATCACCATCTCGGCGGGGGCGAGCGGGTTCACCTTCGCGGGGTCACCGCCGAGGTCGGCCATCGCCTCACGCATGGTCGCCAGGTCGACCACGCAGGGTACGCCGGTGAAGTCCTGCATGATCACCCGGGCCGGGGTGAACTGGATCTCACGGTTCGGCTCGTCGCTCGGCTCCCACGCGCCGAGCGCGGCGATCTGGTCGGCGGTCACGTTGGCGCCGTCCTCGGTGCGCAGCAGGTTCTCCAGCAGCACCTTGAGGCTGAACGGCAGCGTGCCCGAACCGTCCACCGCGTCCACACGGAAGATCTCGTAGGCCTTCTCCCCCACCTGCAACTGGTCGCGGGCCCGGTAGCTGTCGACGCTCATGATCCTCCTTGACGCGAATTATCTTGATATCGAGATAATACCCCAGGTCGTCAGGTCGAGCGTAGTCCGGATCATCGGCGCGGCGGATCCTCAGCGCCGGGAGCCGACGCAGCCTGCGGCCACCGGCTCACCGGCGAACCGGTCGCGCGTCCAGGCCACCAGGTCGGGGATCAGCGGGGAGTCCGGCTCGACCAGCGCGATGTGGTCGCGCCCCGGGTAGCGGCGGTAGTCGACCTGCTGGCCGGCCGCGCAGCGGGCCTCGACATAGTGGTCCTGGCTGCCGACGTCGATCAGCGAATCGGATTCCCCGTGCGCGATCAGCAGCGGTGCCGGGATCGGCAGGGTGGGCACGTTCTCGGCCAGCCGTGCGCCGAGTGGGCCGGAACCGGGATCAGCGGCGAAGACCAGCGGGTCCCTGGTCAGCGCGAGGGCGTTCAGCACCGACACCAGCACGCCTGGTTCGGCCAGACACCGCCGGCCCATCTCGCGGACCACCACCCTCGCGGCCGGCTGCACGTAGTCGGCGAAGTCGACATCGGGGTACACCGCGGTGTACGCGGCGAGCACGAAGGAGGCGAACACGCTGCCGCCGGTGACCGCCGGCAGGTTCTCGACCAGCGCCGGCAAGTCGGCTGCCGGAGCGAGCGCAGCCACCCCGTCGATGGTGAGGTCGGCGGCGTACCGGGACGCGATCCCGCCGGTCCACAGCGCGGCGCCGCCACCCTGGGAGTGCCCCCAGACCACGTTCTGGTCGCCCAGGTGCGCCCCGTCGAGTTGCCGCGCAGCGCGGGAGGCGTCCAGCACCGACCGTCCGGTGGGTTCACCCACCAGGTACGGGTGCGGCCCCTCGGTGCCCAGCCCGACGTAATCCGACGCGACCACCGCCCAGCCCTGCTCAAGGGTCGTGTCGAGGATGAAGAAGGCGCCGGCCTCGAACGGTTCCCCGGCAAGGGACGGGGCACACGCTGACGCGAAGCCGGTGGTGCCGTGCGCGAGGTTGATCACTGGCCAGGGGCCGGTGCCGCTCGCCGGCACGACGACGATCCCACTCGCCACCGCAGCCGTCGCGTCGTCCCTCGTGGTGGTGTACAGGATCCGCCAGGCCCGCCCGGTCTCGGGGACACCCCTGGCGAACGGCTCGGCGCGCAGCAGGACACCCGGCTCGGCAGGGACCTCCCGTGGCGCGACGTAGAAGCCGTCGATCTCGGGGGTTCCGCCGCGCAGCGTCCAGCTGGTGACGGCGGCGCCGCCGGCCACGATCAGGGCCACCACCGAGCCGAGGACGGCGAGCCAGCGGCCCGGCCTGCCGCGTTCCGCGCTGTCGGAGGGCCCCGGGCGGGGGCGCAGGGCGCCCCAGACGGCCGCCAGCCCCTGCAGGATCAGCCAACCGCCGAAGACCACGCCGACCAGCAGCAGCGTGACGTCGGGCCAGAGCAGGGCCAGCACGCCGAAGACGATGCTCGCAACCCCCAGTGCAGCACCGGCCAGTCGCTCGTCCGCCGTCCCCTCGCTCAGCGCGCTCAGCGCCGAGACCGCCCCCCAGACCACCAGCGCCATCCCGACGACGACGGCGAGCGCGACAGTGGTGATTCCCGGCCAGACCAGGACGACGATCCCCACCAGCCCCCAGACCGCGCCGAGAGCGACGGCAGGCCCGCGGCGGGGCGCCCGTCCGGCGGCGATGATCCCGAGCGCGCCGGCAAGCAGGAAGCCCAGCCCGGTCAAGAGGACCAGCAGTCCCAGGGAGGTGGCGGGGCGGCTGATCACCACCGCGCCGAGTCCGACGCAGAGGAGTCCGAGGATCACCGTGAGCCACCCCGGCAGCCGATGCGTCACCCGGGTGAGGCCGGCGGCCATCGTCATCTGCCGGCGGGCTCAGCCCTTGCGCTGTGCGCGGCGGCGGGCTGCCCACTCCGTGCGGAGCTCGTCGTCCCCCATCACGAGGAAGACCAGCGGGCAGTCTTGCGGCCCTGTCACATCGAGCTGGCACAACGTGCACGGCTCCCCGGTGCGCAGCGGGCACTTCGGCTGCGGCGCGGTGCTGCCGCGCTTGGCGGGGGCTGTTGTGGTCACACCACTACGTTACGTCGTACTTCCTGCTGCGCCACCGGCTTACGACAAAGGGTAGTAATCCTCACACCGGGCGCAGCACGGCCAGGCATTCGACGTGGTGGGTGGTGCCGAACAGATCGAAGGCCCGAACCTGATCGACCGTGTACCCCAGGCCCTGGGCAGTGGCGAGATCGCGGGCCAGGGCTGCCGGATCGCAGGCGACGTACGCAACCGCGCGCGGACTCCGGGCGAGGATCGTCTCCATCGCGCGACGGCCCGCGCCGGTCCGCGGCGGGTCGAGCACGACGAGATCGGTCTGGTCGGGCAGCCGTCGCAACGTGGCGGCGACGTCCCCGACGAAGAAGTGGCCCTCGGGCACGTTGCGACGGGCGAGCCGCAGCGCGCCGGGGTCGCCCTCCACACCCCACACCTCGCAGCCGGCATCGACCAGCGCGGCTGCGAACAGGCCGACCCCGCAGTACAGGTCGAAGGCCCGCTCGCCGGCTGCGGGTACGAGGGCGTCGAGGACGGCTGCGGTCAGCACCTGCGGAGCGCGGCTGTGGCTCTGCCAGAACCCGTCGGTGGCCACCTCGAACCGACGGCCGGAGACCCGCTCGGTGACAGTGGCGGGCAGTTCCGGGCGCCGCCCGATCTCGGTGCCCGACGCGGCGGCGACCGCCAGCACGTCGCCCTCCCCCGGCGGCACCTCGGGGTGGGCGATCCCCGACACGGCGATCCGGCACCCCTCCGGGGGCAGCGGCACTACCCGCTCGGATCGGTGGGCATGCAGGCCGAGCCGGCCGTCGGCCGCCCTGTGGTAGCGCATTCGCGTCCGCCACCCGAACCCCGTGGGGTCGACAGCCTCGACCACACCGGTGAACTCGATCCCGGCGTGGTGCTGCAGCAGGTCGGCAACCACCTGGCGCTTGAGTTCCCTGGACGCCTCCGGCGGCAGGTGCTGGAAGTCGCAGCCGCCGCACTCGCCCGCGACCGGACAGGGCGGGGTGCGTCGCTGGGGGTCGGCGACCACCACCTCGGCGACCTCGCCCCGGGCGAACCGGGAGAGCACCTGGGTGATGCGCACCATCGCCTGCTCACCGGGTACGGCGTGGCGTACGAAGACCACTTGGCCGTCCACCCTCGCCACGCAGTGCCCGCCATGGGCGATTGGGCCGACAGTGACAGGTCCGACGAGGTCACCGGCTCGCAGCAGGGTCACTCCCGCGACCAGTCGTCCAGCGCCTTGCCCATCCTGACCGAACCACTGCCCGGCAGCCGCCACGCCGCCGGGGAGTCGCGCCGGGCGCGCTCGATGGCGAACCGCGACGATGCCAGCTGGTAGGGCACCGAGGTCACCATCACCCCCTGCATGAAGTTCAGCCTAGCCTTGATGATCAGCGAGGTCTGGTTGTGCAGCAGCTGCTCCCACCAGTGGCCGACGATGTACTCGGGGATGTACACGCACACCACGTCGCGGGGGTTGTCCGAGCGCAGCCCCTTGACGTAGTTGAGGAACGGGCTGACCACCTCCCGGTAGGGCGAGGCGATCACCTTCAGCGGGACGACGAGATCCTGCGCCTCCCACTCCCGGGCGATCCGCTTCACCTCCTCGGGGTCGACCGCGACGGTCACCGCCTCGATCGTGCTCGCCCGCGTGGCCCGGGCGAAGTTCACCGCCCGCAGGGTGGGCTTGTTCACCTCGCTGACAAGGACGATGGCACGGACCCGGCTGGGCAGCAGCCGGGCCTCCGTGGGGCTGACCGCCACCTCGCGCTCCACCCTGTCGTAGTGGGCGCGGATGCCGCGCATCAGGACGAACACCCCGGCCATCGCCGCGACCGCGAGGTAGGCGCCGTAGATGAACTTCGACGCCAGCACGATCACCAGGACGACACCCGTGGCAGTCAGCCCGATCGCGTTGATCGCCCGGGAGCGCTGCATCCGGGCGCGACGGGCGGGGTCCTTCTCGGTCTGCAGGTGCCGCGTCCAGTGCCGCATCATCCCCAGCTGGCTCACCGTGAACGAGACGAACACTCCCACCACATACAGCTGGATCAGCGCGGTGACACTGGCGTTGAAGACCAGGACGAGCCCGATCGCGGCCGCGGCCAGGGCGATGATCCCGTTGGAGAAGGCCAGCCGATCGCCCCTGGTGTGCAGCGCCCGGGGCAGGTAGCGGTCCTTGGCGAGGATCGACCCCAGCACAGGGAAACCGTTGAAGGCGGTGTTCGCGGCGAGGAACAGGATCACCATCGTCGCGGTGATGACGAGGAAGAAGCCGATCGGGAACCCGTCGAAGATGGTGCGGGCCAGTTGGCCCATGGCGGTCTCGTGCGCGACGTCGGCAGGGTTGCCGTCCTCGATGAAGAACGAGCCGCCGTTCTCGTCGATCAGCTTCAGCCCGGTCAGGTTCGCGAGCGCGACGATCCCGGCCAGCATGGTTATCGACACTCCACCCAGCAGGCCGAGGGTGGTAGCGGCGTTGCGGCTCTTGGGTTCACGGAAGGCGGGCACGCCGTTGGAGATCGCCTCCACACCGGTCAACGCCGCGCAGCCGGACGAGAACGCACGGGCCAGCAGGACGATCACGAGGATGCCCGAGAAGTTCTCATAGCCCGGAGCCGGCGCGATCTCCAGGTCGGCGGTCGGCGCCCGCAGTTGCTCGCCGAGGGCGAAGATCCGGAACAGCCCCCACCCCGTCATTCCGAGCACCGCCAGCATGAAGCCGTAGGTAGGGATCGCGAACAGCGCCCCCGACTCGCGCACCCCGCGCAGGTTCATCGCCATCAGCACCAGGATGACCACGGCGGCAGCCATCCCCTCGTTGCCCTGCAGGAACGGGATCATCGCCTTCGCGTTCTGGATGCCGGAGGAGACCGACACTGCGACGGTGAGGACGTAGTCGACCAGCAGTGCGCTGGCGACGGTGAGCCCGGCGGTCGGCCCGAGGTTGACGGTCGCGACCTCGTAGTCCCCGCCGCCGGACGGATAGGCGTGCACTGTCTGGCGGTACGACATCACCACCACGAGCATCACCACGGCGACCGCCAGCGCGATCTCCCAGGAGAAGGCGAGCGCCGCCATGCCGGCCAGCGAGAGCGTGAGCAGGATCTCGTCGGGGGCGTAGGCCACCGAACTCAAGGCGTCCGAGGCGAAGACCGGAAGCGCGATCCGTTTGGGTAGCAGCGTCTCGCCAAGCTGTGCGCTGGCGAGCTTGCGGCCCACCAGCAGCCGCTTCACAAGGTCAGTGACCTCCACGACGGGCCACTCTATGCCCAATCCGTCCCGCCGCAACGCCATGGACAGGGGCAACCGGTGTAGCGTCTGGGACGTGCACATCGTGATCATGGGCTGCGGGCGTGTAGGGGCCCTGCTGGCCCGCGGATTGGAGCATCGGGACCACTCGGTGGCCGTGATCGACATCATGCAGGACGCCTTCCGGCGGCTCGGTCCCCAGTTCCAGGGGAAGACCGTCAAGGGGGTCGGCTTCGACCGGCAGGTCCTGGTGCGGGCGGGCATCGAGCGCGCGGACGGGTTCGCCGCGGTCTCCAGCGGTGACAACTCCAACATCCTCGCGGCCCGGGTGGTACGTGAGACCTTCGGCGTCCACAACGTGGTGGCCCGGATCTACGACCAGGGCCGGGCCGAGGTCTACGAGCGCCTCGGGATTCCCTCGGTGGCCACCGTCCGCTGGACCGCCGACCAGATCCTGCGACGCCTGCTGCCCTCCGGTTCGGAGCCGCAGTGGCGCGACCCGTCCGGGGCGGTCCGGCTGGTTGAGGTGTACGTCCACTCGGGCTGGGTCGGACGCACCATCGCCGCCATGGAGGCCGCGGGACGGTGCAAGATCCCGTTCCTGACCAGGTTCGGTTCCGGCATGGTGCCGCAGGGGTCCACCGTGCTGCAGGACGGCGACCTCGTCTACGCCGCGGTGACCAACGACCAGGTCGGTGACGTCGAGGACGTCTTCGGCCAGTCGCCGATCGAGCACTGAGAGGCAGCAGCATGCGCGTCGTGATCGCAGGGGCAGGCAATGTCGGCCGCTCCATCGCCCGGGAGCTGATCGCCAACGGGCACCACATCCTGCTGATCGACAAGGACCCGACCGCGATCAAGCCCGAGAGCGTCCCTGAGGCGGAGTGGCTGCTGGCCGATGCCTGCGAGCTGACCTCGCTGGAGGAGTCGGGCCTCGACTCCTGTGACGTGGCGATCGCCGCGACCGGCGACGACAAGGCCAATCTCGTCCACTCGCTGCTGGCCAAGACCGAGTTCGGAGTGCCACGCACCGTCGGACGGGTGAACCACCCGGCCAACGAGTGGATGTTCGACGAGCAGTGGGGGGTGGACGTCGCGGTGTCGACGCCACGGCTGATCTGTGCGCTCGTCGAGGAGGCAGTCACCGTCGGCGACCTGGTTCGCCTGCTCAGCTTCCACGGCGGGCGCGCGAACCTGGTCGAGATGACGCTGCCGGAGGGTTCGCCGCGGGTGGGCACCCGGGTCGCCGACCTCAACCTGCCCGGCGACGCCGTGCTGGTGGCGATCATCAGGGACGGGGCCGCGCGGCCCCCGGAGCGGGACGCCGCCCTCGAGGCCAACGATGAGCTGCTGTTCGTCGCCGGCGCCACCCACGAGGCGGACCTGGCCCAGTACCTGGTGCCGCGGGTGGCGCGGCCGGCCGGGTCCTGACCCGGCGTCGCTCAGGACGCCGAGAACAGGTAGTAGCGCGGGTTGAAGATCCGGCGCTCGCCGTCCACGAAGGACACCCTGCCCTCCACTGCCATGTCGCGGCCCGCGGCGACGCCGGGGATCTCCCGGCGTCCCATCCAGACCAGCGTGATCGCCGCGGAGCCGTCGCTGAAGGTGGCCTCCAGCCAGGGGGTGCCGCTGCGGGGCTCCATCTTCAAGGCGGTGACCGTCCCGCGCAGCCGGACCCGCTGCCGGTCGGCGGCATCGCTGATCCGGGTGACCCCGGCCTCCTCCGTCTCGCGCAACCGCTCCTCGGCGGCGTGGTCGGCGCCGGCGGCCCCCCAGCGCCGCAGCGCGCGCAGCAGCGGGTTGGTCCCGGCCATCTAGCCCTCGTTCCGGTTGGGAAGCTCCATCGTAATCAGCTCGCCGGGGACCATCGGCTTGCTGCCGCGGCGGACGATGAGGTTGCGGAAGAACTCGATGAACGGACCGGCCTTGCCGTCGCCCGCCTCGGTGAGCGCGGCCTCGCCCAACAGGGTGCCGCGCAGGAGCCAGCGGGGACCCTCGGCGAACCAGACCCGGGAGACATGGAACAACTGCTCGCCGTTCGGCCCGGTCTGGGGCATCACCCGGCGCACCTCGGTTCCGAACGGCCCGTCGGCGAGCTCGGCGCTGCCGCCGGCCTGCCCGGCCTCCTCCACCAGGTCGTCGCGGAGCTCGTCGGCGAGCCCACCGCTGGCCGGTGCCGCGAACAGCGTCACCTCCAGGCCGGACTTCTGCCAGACACCGGTGATGGCGCGGACCTGGCGGGTGGCCTCGTTGACCTGCAACTGCAGGTTGAGCCCCTGCCAGGGCGTGAGGATCAGCGCGCCCAGGTCGATGCGGGTCACGTCATCGCCGCCGAGCTCGACCTCGTCGATATCGAAGGGGCCGTCGGCGCGCGGGTCCAGGTCGTCGCC